>JAAZUZ010000009.1 GCA_018623875.1 Synechococcus sp. HW_metabat.21 | reverse complement strand
CCTATTTGCCCCTCCTTTGGCGCGTCCTTCAGAAGGTCTCTGCGGTTGTTCGTGAGGAGCTCAACGCGGCCGGGGCTCTGGAGACGCTTCTGCCCCAGCTCCAGCCGGCGGAGCTCTGGCAGCGCAGCGGCCGTTGGGCGGGCTACACCGACGGCGAGGGGATCATGTTCCACCTCGAGGACCGTCAAGGGCGGGAGCTGGGTCTGGGGCCGACCCACGAGGAGGTCATTACTGCCCTAGCTGGGGATCTGCTGCGCTCCTACAAGCAGCTTCCAGTGAACCTTTACCAGGTTCAGACCAAGTTTCGCGATGAGATCCGTCCCCGCTTCGGCCTGATGCGTGGGCGCGAATTCATCATGAAGGACGCCTACTCCTTCCACGCCAACGAGGACTGCTTAAACCAGACCTATGGCCAGATGGACCAGGCCTACCGGCGCATCTTTCAGCGTTGCGGCCTCAGGGCTGTGGCCGTTGAGGCCGACAGCGGTGCGATCGGTGGTTCCGCGAGCCAGGAATTCATGGTCACGGCGGACTCAGGTGAGGATCTGATCCTCGCCGCCGCTGACGGTCGTTATGCCGCCAATCAGGAGCGCGCGATCTCCCTGGCCCCAGAGGCGCAGCCTCTAGCGCCTGCTTCGCCGGTGGAGCGAATTCAGACGCCTGGCCAATCGAGCATCGAGTCCCTGTGCGAGGCCCAGGGCTGGCACCCCACGCAGGTGCTCAAGGTGTTGCTCTTGTTGGCCCGGTTCGAAGATGGGCTGCAGCAGCCTGTCCTGGTCAGCCTGCGTGGTGATCAGCAGCTCAACGATGTCAAGTTGAGCAATGCCCTGAGCAGGCGCCTCTGCGCCGAGCACGGAACCCTTTTGGACGTGCAGCCGCTATTGCCTGATGAGGCTGCCAAGCAGGGCCTGCAGACCATTCCCTTTGGCTTCCTCGGCCCGGACCTCAGCGATGCGGTGCTCTCCGGAGCCAAGTCTTGGGCTCCGCGATTTGAGCGCTTGGCCGATGCCACCGCCACGGAGTTGGAGGCCTTTATCTGTGGCGGTAACCAGCGGGACGAGCACTGCCTTGGAGCCCGTTGGCAGGACTGCGGTGGCGATCTGGCCCCCGACGACCTGCGCTGCGCCCAGCCTGGTGATCGCTGCGTGCACGATCCCAGCCAAACCCTGGAGGCCAGTCGAGGCATTGAGGTGGGGCACATCTTTCAGTTGGGTCGGAAGTACTCGACAGCCCTGGGTGCCACCTTCACCAATGAATCCGGCGCTGAAGAGCCGCTCTGGATGGGCTGCTACGGCATTGGGGTGTCCCGCTTGGCCCAAGCCGCGGTGGAGCAACACCACGACGCCAATGGCATCTGCTGGCCCACAGCGATTGCTCCCTTCGAGGTGATTGTCGTGATCGCCAACGTCAAGGAGGCGGCCCAGGTGGAGCTTGCGGAGCGCCTCTATGGCCAGCTCCAGTCCGCCGGCGTTGATGTGCTCCTGGACGATCGGCCTGAGCGGGCCGGCGTCAAATTCAAGGATTCAGAACTGTTGGGGATTCCCTGGCGTGTTGTCGTGGGTCGCGGCGCGGCCGATGGACAGGTGGAGCTCGTCCAGCGCTCCACGGCGGACAAGCAAGATCTTTCAGCCGATGCCCTCGAGAGCACGCTGTTGCCCCAGCTCCAAGTGGAGCGTCAAGGGCTTCTGGCGGTGGGGGCCCCCTAGGATCCCGCTCAAGTTGAACCCGAGACCGATGGCAGCTGGTTGGCGTCGAATCAAATCAGCCCTGCTGGCTGTCTGCCTAGGCCTGACCCTGTTGGTTACGGCTTGCTCTGGCAGCACTGGTCCCCTGACCGGTAACTACGCCGAGGACACGGTCACGGTTGCTGATCAACTGATCGCCACCATTTCGATTGCTGCCGATGATCCCGGCCGCAGCGAGGCGGAGACCTCGGCTCGGGCTCTGATCAATGACTACATGGCCCGTTACCGTCCCCAGCCCAAGGTCAATGGTCTGGCGTCTTTCACCACCATGCAGACGGCCCTGAACTCCCTGGCCGGCCATTACGCCAACTATCCGAATCGTCCCGTTCCCGAAGCTCTGAAGGATCGCCTGAGCAAGGAACTCAAGAAGGCCGAAACCGGCGTGGTCCGCGGCGCCTGATTGAGGCCCTTTGACCTGTTTGAAGCCAAAGCGGCCCATTTGGGCCGCTTTTTTTGTCATCACACTTTTGTCATTGTTTTGACGGAGGGTCACCCCATCTGAGATCCTTGATCCTTGTGCTTAGAAGCGGCTGCGGGCCGCTGTGTCCTTGGCCAACGTTGTCGTCATCGGTGCTCAGTGGGGTGACGAGGGGAAGGGCAAGATCACCGATCTCCTGAGTCGCTCGGCCGATGTGGTCGTCCGCTACCAGGGCGGTGTGAATGCCGGTCACACCATTGTTGTGGACGACAAGGTGCTGAAGCTGCACCTGATTCCCTCCGGCATTCTTTACCCAGGAACGGTCTGCCTGATCGGTTCCGGCACCGTTGTGGACCCCAAGGTCATGATCGGTGAGCTGGACATGCTTGCCGAGAACGGCATCCCAGTGGATGACCTGCGGTTGGCGGCCACGGCCCACGTGACCATGCCGTACCACCGCTTGCTGGATCAGGCGATGGAGCAGCGTCGCGGAGACCAGCGGATCGGGACCACCGGTCGCGGCATTGGCCCCACCTACGCGGATAAATCCCAGCGAAACGGGATCCGTGTGATCGACATCCTCGATGAGGCGCGGCTACGGGAACGTCTGGCTGGGCCTTTGGCCGAGAAGAACGAAATCCTGCACAAGATCTACGGCATCGAACCCCTCGATTTCGATGCGGTTGTGGCCGAATACGTGGCCTACGGCAAGCGTCTGGCCCCCCACGTTGTCGACTGCACCCGCGCCATTCACCAGGCGGCCAAGGCCAAGAAGAACATCCTGTTTGAGGGTGCCCAGGGCACCCTGCTGGACCTTGACCACGGCACCTACCCCTACGTCACGTCCTCGAACCCGGTCAGCGGTGGTGCCTGCATCGGTGCTGGTGTTGGCCCGACCCTGATCGACCGGGTCATCGGTGTAGCCAAGGCCTACACAACCCGCGTTGGTGAAGGCCCCTTCCCCACCGAGTTGGAGGGCAGCTTGAACGACCACCTGTGCGACCGCGGTGGTGAGTTCGGCACCACCACCGGCCGTCGTCGCCGTTGCGGTTGGTTTGACGGCGTGATCGGTCGTTATGCCGTTGAAGTCAACGGTCTCGATTGCCTCGCGATCACCAAGCTCGACGTTCTGGATGAGCTCGACGAGATCCAGGTCTGCGTGGCCTACGAACTCGACGGAGAGCGGATCGAGCACTTCCCGGGCTCCGCTGAGGACTTCGCACGCTGCAAGCCGATTTTTGAGACTCTGCCCGGCTGGCAAAGCTCCACGGCCGATTGCCGCCGCTTGGAGGATCTGCCCCCAACGGCCATGAGTTACCTGCGTTTCCTGGCAGAGCTCATGGAAGTGCCGATCGCGATCGTCTCCCTGGGTGCTGATCGCGACCAGACCATCGTGGTTGAAGACCCCATTCACGGTCCCAAGCGGGCCCTGCTGAGCCGCTGATTCCCATGCCTGAACAGAAAACCTTGGACGTTGTCGGCATCGGCAACGCCATCGTTGATGTGCTCGTCCAGGCCGACGATGCCGTCATCGAGGGCTTTGGCCTGACCAAAGGGACCATGGCCCTGATCGATCAGGACCAGGCCGAGACCCTCTACGCGGAGTTGGGCCCTGGTCTCGAAACATCGGGTGGTTCCGCCGCCAACACCCTCGCCGGGATCGCCCAGTTGGGAGGCCGTGCCGGATTCATCGGCCGTGTTCGCGACGACCAACTCGGCACGATTTTTGCCCACGACATCCGTGCGGTCGGCACGCGCTATGAGACCCCTGCCGCGACGGCGGGTGCCTCGACTGCCCGTTGCCTGATCCTGGTGTCGCCCGATGCACAGCGCACGATGTGCACCTACCTCGGCGCTTCAGTGGGTCTCGATCCCAGTGATCTGAATCTGGACATGGTGGCCCAGTCCAAGGTGCTCTACCTCGAGGGCTACCTCTGGGATAGCGACGCGGCCAAGGAAGCCTTTCTTGCGGCCGCCAAGGTTGCCAAGGAGAACGGGGCAGAAGTGGCCCTGAGCTTGTCGGATGCCTTCTGTGTGGAGCGCCATCGCGACAGCTTCCTGGAGCTGGTTGACGGTCATGTCGACATCCTCTTTGCCAATGAGATGGAGATCACCTCCCTCTACAGGGCCAATACGTTTGAAGAGGCCGTCCAATCAGTGCGCGGTCAGTGCCGCATTGCGGCACTGACCCGCAGCGAGCAGGGTTCCGTTGTTCTTAGCGGTGACCAGTCCATCACGATCCAGCCCTTCAACCTTGGTGCGCTGGTGGACACCACCGGTGCTGGAGATCTCTATGCCGGTGGTTTCCTGCACGCCTACACCCAAGGCGAGTCGCTGGAGCGTTGCGGCCAGCTCGCGTCCCTTTGCGCCGGTCAGGTGGTGACCCAGCTGGGTCCCCGTTCCCAGGTGGACCTCAAGGCTCTCGCCCAGACCCACCTCAGCTGAGGACGGATCGGGCCCAGCTGGCGTAATCCGCGCTGGCCTCGGCCGGCCAACAGAGAAATTCGGGGGTCGCGTAGCTGTGGTGCTGTCGCACCGCAGCTTCAAGGGCCTCCCGTTGTTCGGGACGGGCTTTGATCAGAAGCTGCACCTCGTCGCTGGCTTCGATCCGGCCTTCCCACCAGTAGAGGGCCCGCTGCGGTTGCAGCGCGACGCAGGCGGCGAGACGTTGCGTGAGCAACGCTCGGGCGAGGGCTTCAGCTTGCTCTTGGTTGGCCTCCGTCGTGAGGGCCAGGATTAATGCTTCACTCATGCCGTTCCGGCGGCTCCCCAACCTGGCGCAGGATTGCCCCCTGGGGGAGGCCCTGTTCGGCCGCGCCGCTTGGCGCTTTGATCAGGATCAAGCGCAGGCCAAGCTCCTCACTGAGGGATTGCCAGATCTGCTGCGTTAGCCCCCCGGACTGCCGGCAGACCACCGCGCTGATCCTCCAGCGCCGGCAGAGGGCGCGCTCGAGGGCTCCCTCCGGGAGGAGGCCTGGCCTGACGCAGGCGAGCTGTTCTGCTGGGAGCCCAGCGGCGAGGGCGAGGCGCAGGCTCTCCGGGGTGTCGAGGACCCGGGCGAAGTGCTGCGAGGCGGGACTAAAGCGCAAGGCCGTGGCCAGATGCCGTGAGCCAATCGCCAGTAAAAGTCGCTCGTTTGAGATCGGCAGGCCTTGCAGCTCCTCTAGCTGGTTGATTGGCGTGGATGATCCGGCCAGGAGAGCATCCCGTTGGAGCCGCAGCAGTGGCTGGCCTTGCGCTTGGCAGCAGCGCTGCAGTCGGTTGCTGATCACTGCTGCGAACGGGTGGGTGGCATCGATCACCCAGCGCGGCTTGTGGCGTTGCAGCAGCCGATCGACGTCCCCGTCTTCCTGGAGTGCCCCCACTTGAAAGTGGAGAGCTGGGTGGGAGCGGTAGGCCCGAGTCGCGGCTTCGCTGACCACGCTCACCAGGAGGGCCCAGCCCCGCTCCAGGAGGGCCTCGGCCAGGCGGGGGCCATCGCCGGTGCCGGAGACCAACCAAATCGTCTTGGACCCATCAGAGGTCGAGGAATCCCCCTGGTGAAATTCCCGGCGTTGCATCAGGATGTGGCCCCCTGTCCATGACCGGTCCTGTGAACCATTGCTTGCTGGAGGTAGAGGTGCTGGAGGCGCCTCAGGTGCGCTACACCCAGGACAACCAAACTCCAGTGGCGGAGATGGCCGTTCAGTTCGATGGCCTGCGTCCTGATGATCCGGCGGGTCAGCTCAAAGTGGTCGGCTGGGGAAGTCTTGCTCAGGACCTTCAGAACCGTGTTCAAGTTGGGCAGCGTCTGATGGTTGAAGGCCGTCTACGCATGAACACCGTGAGCCGCCAGGACGGCGTGAAGGAGAAGCGAGCCGAATTCACCCTCTCCCGTCTGCATCCTCTGGGTGGGGGCGCCGCCCGTCCCGCATCCCCGGTGCCGGCCTCTTCTGCGCCTGCTCCGGTTCGTGCGGCGGCACCCGCTCCAGCTGCGGCCGCTGCTGCAACGCAGCAGCAACCCCCGACCTGGAACGCCTCCCCGCTGGTGCCCGACATGCCCGAGGGTGAGGACGAGATTCCGTTCTGATCGCTAGACCCGTTGCCCGGGCTCAGCTGCTTGGGCTGAGCCGCTCTTGGGCCTGCTCGAGCAGTTGACCCAGTTCCCGCTCCAGGGCGGCTAAGTCCAAACGCAGCTCGGGCCAGCGCCCCTGATCGAGCTGTTGCAGCAACCAAAGCCGGTCCCGCTGCAGCTGCTCAATCAGCTCCTCTGTGCTGGGGGCATCGTGCACAGGGTTTGGCTCTTGCCCCCCGTTGACCGAAGATGCCCGCATGCTTGCAATCGCTTCCCCTGGCAGCCTAGTCACCTTGGCCGGTGCTGCTCTTTCGGTGATTGGCTGGGTGGGCTACGCCACCTCCAATCCGAACCTCAGCCTGCCGACGATCTTTTACGGCATCCCGATCCTTCTGGGGGGATTGGCCCTGAAGTCGTCTGAGCTCCCCCCTGCGGAGCTGCTGCCGGCCCAGGCCGATGCCGTCGCCCTCCGGGAGGTGGCCTCCAGCAAGACCCTCCGCAAGTTGGTGAAAGACGTCACCCGCTGGCGCTATGGCCAGAAGGCACACCTGGAGAGCTCCTTGGAGGCCCTGAAGCTTTGGGACGAAGATCAACCGCCCCAGCTGATCAGCGTTGCTGAGCGGGCTGTGGACGGTCGTTACGCCGTGGCGATGCGATTTCGCTGCGAAGGGGTTCCCTTTGCGCGCTGGCAGGAGAAGCAGGACCGCTTGGGCCGCTTCTTTGACCGTGGCCTGCGCGCCGAGCTCAGCGAACCCGGCAACGGCGAGGTCTTGCTTGAGTTGTTGCCCGCTGCTGGCTAAACCTTGAGCAGTGCTGCGTTGTTTTGACCCCATTGTTCGACCGCCGTCCCTCCCTTGAGCGAACGTCCTGCTGATCGCACCGACGCCTTGCGGGTGTCGGTGCTGAGTGAAGCCCTTCCCTACATCCAGCGCTTCTCGGGCCGTCGCGTCGTCGTCAAATACGGCGGTGCGGCCATGGTCCGTGAAGACCTGCGTGATGCGGTCTATCGCGATTTGGTGCTCCTGGCTTCGGTTGGGGTGAAGCCCGTGGTGGTGCACGGCGGTGGGCCTGAAATTAATGAGTGGTTGGGGCGCCTGAATATCGAGCCCCAATTCCGCAATGGCTTGCGGGTGACCTGTCCGGACACCATGGATGTGGTGGAGATGGTCCTGGTGGGCCGGGTCAACAAGCAAATCGTCAATGGCCTGAACCGCCTGGGTGCTCGGGCCGTGGGTCTCTCCGGCAGCGATGGACCGCTGGTGCGGGCCCGCACCTATGGCGACGGGGCCAATGGCCTTGTGGGGGATGTGGCAGCGGTGGATCCTTCGGTGCTTTTCCCGTTGTTGGACGCTGGCTACATCCCCGTGATCTCCTCGGTGGCCGCCGATGGGGAGGGCCAGGCCCACAACATCAATGCCGACACCGTGGCCGGCGAGTTGGCGGCGGCCTTGGAAGCAGAGAAGTTGATCCTGCTCACCGATACCCCAGGCATCCTTCGCGACCGGGAGGATCCCAGCTCCTTGATTCGTTCCGTCAGCCTCTCCGGGGCCCGCGAGCTGATCAACTCTGGGGTGGTAGCCGGTGGCATGACTCCAAAGACCGAGTGCTGTATTCGCGCCTTGGCCCAAGGTGTCGCCGCAGCCCACATCGTCGATGGACGCACTCCCCACGCGCTCCTGCTGGAGGTGTTCACCGATGCAGGCATCGGCACGATGGTCACGGGCCGCTCCAACTTCTAGGTGCCTGTGGAGGACCCCAGCTCAGAGCCGGCGGCGGATCCCGCGGCGCTGCAGCCGGCACGCGCTGCCCTGGAGCGTGGGGACTACGGCAGTTGCGAGCGGTTGCTGATCCCCCTGCTGGAGGCCCATGGGCCGGCGACCCCATTTGGCGGTGAAGTGCGCCTGCTCTTGGCCACGGCCCAGTTGGGACGCGGGGACCATCAAGCTGCGGCGGTGACCTGCCGAAGCCTGCGGGCCTGCCGCGATGCCACCCTGCGCGCCCAGGCCAAGGGGCTACAGGAAATTCTCGATGCTCCGGCTCTGGTCAGGCCTAGGGAGTGGTCCATGACCCTCCCGAGCCTTGGGGAGATGAAACCGCTCGAGGGTCAGCTCAAGGCCATGGCCCGGCAACGGCGCCGCCGCCGCCGTCCAGCTGAGCCGCCGCCGCCGCCCACCGGACCCACCCAGGCACCGCTGGGTTTTGCCGTGGTGGCGGTCCTCCTGCTGCTGATTACCGCGCTGCTTGGGGGCTGCGTTGATCTGGAGACCCGGCTCCAGTTCCCGGCCCCGGGCCGTTTGCAATTTGAGCAACGCAGCCAGTCGTTGACCGATCAGCCCCTCCCCTGGCAAGCCCAGTGGCGCCAGACGCTTCGCGGCCGCTCCCTGAAGGTGCATCAAGACCATGGCCTCCTGGCGGTGCGCTCGCCGGTGTTGCCTGCCGCTCAAGCCCTTCAGCTCCTTGAGGACAGCCTTGCGCAGGGTGCCGAGCTGGCCAATCTCGAGCTTCCCGCTCCCGAGTTGAACTTCAGGGAACGCAACTGGTTGATCGGGGTCCGCCAGCAGCTTGACCTCCGCTTGGATCTGGAGACGCTGCAACCCCTTCCCGGCCTGAAGCTGAGCGTCGAGTTGGACCCCATGGCCCTGCGCGCGATCCAGGCCTCTGGGCCCAATCCCGCCCAATCCATCCGCCGCGACAAAGATGGGCCCGAGGCCGTCCGTTGGCGCCTGCAGCCAGGCTCCGTCAATACCCTCCAGCTCTCGTGTTGGCGCTGGAGCAAGCTCGGCTTGGGTAGCGTTGCGATCACGCTTCTGCTCCTCCTGGTGGCCATGCTGCAGCGGCTGCGTCTGGCCGCTGGCTTTGGCCTGCCCCAGCTCCCGGCCTAAAGCTCGAGTGGGTCTGGATCGATGGCCAGGCTGACGTCGCTGGGTAGGAGCGCCCTGAGCTCGGTCTCCATCGGTAGGGGCAGATCGGAGCCGGCCGGCCCATGCAGCAGCAGTTGCCAGCGGCTATTGCCGGCGACCCGTGCCACCGGTGCCGGTGCCGGTCCGATCAACAGCCAGCCGTCTTGCATGAGTCGGGTACGCAGGTGTTCGGCGAGGCTGGAGGCCGCGGTTGCGGTCCTGCTGGCGGAGGGACCGGCGAGTCGCAGCAGGCAGGCACGGCTGAAGGGGACAAGGGAAGCGGCCTCGCGTTGCTCAAGTTCCTCGCCCAAGAAGGCCTCGTAGCGGCCATCGACCAGATGCCGAATCACCGGGTGTTCAGGGCTGTAGGTCTGCACGAGGACTTCCCCCGGGCGATCCCCTCGCCCTGCGCGGCCCGCGAGTTGGAGCAGCAGCTGGAGGCTTTCCTCGGCGGCCCGTAGATCCGGGCGATGCAGCAGGCCGTCGGCGGCCAGCACGGCCGCCAGGGTGACCCGCGGCAGATCCATGCCCTTGGCCAGCATCTGCGTGCCGATCAGGACATCGGCTTCTCCGCGGGCAAACCGCTCGAGGAGCTGCCGGTGGCCGTCCCGTCCGCGGGTGGTGTCCCGATCGAAGCGCAACAGGCGAAGGTCCTCGAGTTCATCCGAGAGGTGCTCGAGCACCTGCTGGGTGCCAGCGCCGAAGGGTTTGAAGGCCGTCGAGCCGCAATGCCCGCAGCGGCGCTCGATTTCAGCGCGATGGTCGCACCAATGGCAGCGAAGCCAGGAGCGCTCCCGCTGACGGTGCACCGTGAGGGCCACATCGCAGTGGGGGCACTGCACCACTTCACCGCAGCTGCGGCAACTCAAAAAGCTGCTGTAGCCCCGGCGCGGCACCAGAACGACGGCCTGCTCTCCCCGTTCTTGGAGGGTTTGCAGCCGATCCATCAAGGGCCGACTGACGAGTCGGCGATGCCCCTCCGCCAGCTCCTGCCGCATATCCACCACCAGGACTGGGGGAAGCACACTCGTGCCAATTCGCTTGGGTAGCCGCACCAGCTGGCAGTCCGCGTGGGGGCCCTGGCAAGCCCGCCAGGTCTCGAGGCTGGGGGTTGCACTGCCCAGGATCAACGTTGCGCCGCAGCTCTGCGCCCGCAGTTGCGCGACGTCCCGCGCGTGGTAGCAGGGCATGGGGCTGTCCTGCTTGTAGGAGCGGTCATGCTCCTCATCGAGCACCACCAAGCCCAGCTCCTTGAGGGGCAAGAAGATCGCAGAGCGGGTGCCCACCACCAGCAGCGGTTTCTTACTGGTCAGGCAGCGGCGCCAGGTGCGAATTCGAGCGCCATCGCTGCAACCGGAGTGATACTCCGCCACCGCGTCGCCAAAGCGGGCTCGGCTGCGATCCAAGAGCTGGGGGATGAGGCCAATCTCGGGGGTCAACAACAACACGGAACGACCTGCCTTGAGGGCCTGGGCGGCTGCCTGGAGATAGACCTCCGTTTTGCCGGCTCCGGTGACGCCCCAAAGCAAAAGCTGGCTCCCGGGTTGTGCCTGCTCGATCGCGTCGAGGGCCCGGGCCTGATCCGCCGTAAGCGCTTTCGGACAGGCGTCCTCCGCTCGGTGGATGCTTGCCGGGGCCGACGCGCCGTGAAAGAGGCGCCGTTCGCGCCGGATGGTTCCCCGGCGCAGCAGGGTGTCACTGACGGATCGGCTGACTTGGGCGGCCTCGAGGGCCTGGGTTTGCCAGCCCTGACCTCCCAGGTCCTGGAGGACCTGGAGCAGACGGGTCTGCCCCTCGCTCCAGCTGGTGACCTCCTCCTCCGTGGGCGCTTGGATCAGCTCGAGCCAGAGTTGCTCCCTCGGGCGTTCTGGGGCCGAGCTAGCCCGTTGTCCCAGCCAGCCGGGCGGTAGAACCGCCTTGAGTGTTCGAAAGGAGGTGGTGCGGCACTGCTGCGCAACCGTCTCAATCAGGCGCTGCCAATCGGGGTCAACGGCGGCTTGCTGGTGGATCGCCTCAATCGGTTGCAAGGCTTTGCCGGCCAGGCCTGATGGGACCTGGTCGAGCAGTTCCACGACCAGTCCCACGTGGCGGCGCCCCCGGAGTCGAATCTGCACTAGATCCCCTTGGGCGCAGGGGATCTGCTGGGGATTGCTGTAGGTGAAAACCTGTCCTTCACGGCCTGCCTCGAGCCAGACCTGGACCCAGGAGCCCTGGGCAGAAGCTGAGGCGGAGACGGTCAATCTTGCAAAGCTCTTGGGAGTTTCTTAAGATGAGTCTGTTGAGCAGTCCATAGGGCTGCAGTCGGAACCAGGCAAAGTTCCGTCCAGCGGGAAGATCTTGAGGACAGCCAGCTCAGCTGCGCGCCCGATCTGCGAGCCCCCCTGACAGCCTTGCCCGGCTTCTCGCCACATTCCGTAACCACGTCTTAACTCCTCAGTCACCGCCGATTTTTTCGGCATAACGGCTGAGGCCGCCGACACCCTCTTCAATCGCCCACGGGCGCCCGCGCTGTCATGGTGTGAGTGCCGACTCGGTCAAGTCACCATCTTGAGCTAAGTCGATTGATTGTCTGATCTCTGCCGTTGGCGCGGATCAGGCACCCGGAGTTCGTCTGCCATCAGTCCTGGTTCCATGCCCCCGGGGATGGTCCTGCTGATTTGCCTTCCGCTTCAACTTCATCTAGCCGAACGCGATGAGTCCTGCTGCTGCGACCAAAAAGTCAGCGACCACCAAGACTGCTTCGAAAGCTTCAGCCACGGCGAAAAAGCCCGCTGCTGAAATCCTCACCGTGGCGAACGCCTCCGGTGAATCCGTCAAGGTGTCGAAGGCCAAGGCCACCAGCAAGAGCAAGAAAGACACCGAGGCCTCCAACAAGGTCGCCTCGACGAAAGCCAAGGCCACCACCACGAAGGCCAAGGCCGCTTCCACGAAAACTGCCGCGAGCAAGAAGAGCACCACGACGAAGGCGACCGCGAGCAAGTCGGCTTCCACCAAAGCGGCAGCCTCGAAAGCCGCCGGTAAGAAAGCGGCTTCAGCCGATCTCGACAAGGCAGCTGATCAACTACTGGCGGCCGCTGGTAAAGCTCCTGCCGCAGCTGCCAAGGCGTCCGAGAAGGACGCAGCCAAGACTGCCAAGGCCCTGGCCAGCATCAAGATCGGTCCGAAGGGGGTTTACACCGAAGACTCGATCCGGGTTTATCTCCAGGAGATCGGCCGCATTCGTCTGCTGCGGCCGGATGAAGAGATTGAGCTGGCCCGCAAAATTGCCGACCTGCTCCAGCTGGAAGAGCTGGCTAACCAGTTCGAAGCCGATAACGGCCATTACCCCGACACCAAGGAGTGGGCAGCCCTCGTTGAGATGCCCCTGGTGAGGTTCCGCCGTCGCCTGATGCTGGGCCGGCGTGCCAAGGAAAAGATGGTGCAGTCGAACCTCCGCTTGGTGGTTTCGATTGCCAAGAAGTACATGAACCGGGGCCTGAGCTTCCAGGACCTGATTCAGGAAGGCTCCCTCGGCTTGATTCGTGCCGCCGAGAAGTTCGACCACGAGAAGGGCTACAAGTTCTCGACCTACGCCACCTGGTGGATCCGTCAGGCGATTACCCGCGCGATTGCGGACCAGTCCCGGACCATTCGTCTCCCGGTGCACCTCTACGAGACGATTTCTCGGATCAAGAAGACCACCAAGACCCTCTCCCAGGAGTTCGGCCGCAAGCCGACGGAAGAAGAAATTGCTGAGTCGATGGAGATGACCATCGAGAAGCTCCGCTTTATCGCCAAGAGCGCTCAGCTTCCGATTTCCCTGGAAACCCCGATCGGCAAGGAAGAGGATTCCCGTCTCGGTGACTTCATCGAAGCCGACATCGAAAACCCTGAGCAGGATGTTGCCAAGAACCTGCTCCGGGAGGACCTCGAGGGTGTCCTGGCGACCCTGAGCCCCCGCGAGCGCGATGTTCTCCGCCTGCGCTACGGCCTCGATGACGGTCGGATGAAGACCCTCGAAGAGATTGGTCAGATCTTCGATGTGACCCGTGAGCGGATCCGTCAGATCGAAGCCAAGGCGCTGCGCAAATTGCGGCACCCCAACCGCAACGGCGTGCTCAAGGAGTACATCAAGTAACCAAGCCGTTGGCTTTGGGCCAAGCGGTTTAAGGTTCAGGCGCCGGCGGGACATCCCGCCGGCTTTGTCTTGAGGATTCCATGGGCTTGCGGGTCTCGATTGTTCTGCCCACGTACAACGAACGGGGCAATATCGAGCCGCTCTTGGCCCAACTGCTTCCCCTCGGTGAGCAGTGGGATCTGGAAATTTTGGTCGTCGATGACGATTCCGCCGATGGAACCGCTGAGCTGGTGCGTCAGCTCGCCCACAACGAGCCGCGGCTGCGCCTGATCCGCAGGGTTGGTCGCTCCGGTTTGGCCAGCGCAATCAAAGAGGGATTGCTGGATGCCACCGGTGATTTGGTGCTGGTGATGGACAGTGATGGCCAGCACGAGCCGGGATCGGTTCGCCGTGCCATCGAAACCCTGGAAGCCGGTGGCTCCGATCTGGTCATCGGAAGCCGCTTCCATCCAGAGGCCCAGATCCTGGGGCTAAGCGACCGCCGCGAGACGGGATCTACCTGGGCAAACGCCAGTGCGCGCTTCAGCTTGCCGAAGCGCTACGCCCATCTCACGGATTACATGAGCGGCTTCTTCGCCCTGCGCTTAGAGCCCCTGCTTCCTTTGATCCGCGGAGTGGATGTCAATGGTTTCAAGTTCCTCTACGAACTCCTGGCCGTTAGCCGCGGGCGCTTGAGCACCGCCGAGGTGCCGCTCACCTTCCAGCCCCGCACCTATGGCAGCTCCAAGTTGGATCTGGCCATCTTTTGGGATTTTTTGATTTCGATCCTCCACACCCTGAGCTTCCGCCTGTTGCCCAGGCGTGCCATCAGCTTTGGCTTGGTGGGCTTGAGCGGCGTCGCGGTGCAGCTGCTCATCACGCAGTTCTTGATGGCCCTTTGGGGTCTGGGCTTTGAGCAGGCGTTGCCGATTGGTGTGATCTCGGCCGCCAGTTCCAACTATCTGATTAACAACGCTCTGACCTTCCGCTTTGCACGCCTGAAGGGTGTGTTGCTGCTGCGCGGTCTACTCAAGTTCTTGCTGGTGGCGTCCTTGCCGGTGATGGCGAATGTGGGGCTGGCCTCGGCGTACTACAGCCTGATCGCCCCGAATGCCTTCTGGGCGCAGCTGGCCGGGATCGTTGTCGTGTTCGTCTGGAACTACGCCGCCAGCAGCCGCTTCGTTTGGAACACCCCCAACTAGTGATGCAGCGACTCAGAACCTGGCTGGACGCCAATCCGTCCCGAGCCCTCGCTGCAGCCGTGGCCGCCCTCTTCGGCCTTTGCCTGCTGGCCTTCTTTAACCAGCTGGGCGGCCTCGGTCTGCTCGATAAAACCGAAGGGCTTTTTGTCGAGGTGCCACGTCAGATGGTGTTGAGCGGTGACTGGGTCACCCCCCGCTGGAACGGCGAGACCTTTTTTGACTACCCCGTCTGGGGCTACTGGATGGTCGGCCTCAGCTTCCAGTTGTTTGGCATTAGTGAATGGGCGGCCCGATTGCCGGCAGCCCTGGCGGCCACCGCCGTGGTCTTTGCCCTCTTTGGCCTGTTGATCGCGCTCTCGCCTGCCCAGGAGTCCGTCAGTGATCGCCTTGGACGGGCCACCCTCTCAAGCGGCCTCTTGGCCTTGAGTCCCGGATGGGTGGGTTGGGGCCGCTCTTCGGTCACCGACATGTTTTTGGCGAGTGGGATCAGCCTGGCTTTGTTTGGCTTCGCGCTGGCCTATTGGCGCCGGGACCGGCCAGGGCTGCGCCAGCTCGGACATGTCGCCCTGGCGCTCTTCTGCGGCGTCGCCGTCTTGGCGAAGGGGCCTGTGGGTTTGCTTTTGCCCGGCCTTGTGATCATTGGCTTCCTGCTGCTGCGCCGTGATCTCTGGCCCGAGGTCCGTCAGACCCCCTGGCTGCCGCTGCTCTCCCTCTTCATCGGCGTCACCCTTCCTTGGTATGCGGCTGCGACCCAGGCGAACGGCTTTGAGTTTCTGGCGCGCTTCATCGGGTTCAGCAACCTGGAGCGCTTCACCTCCGTCATCTACGCCCACCCCGGTCCCCCGTGGTTCTACCTGCCCTGGTTGCTGCTCTTGGCGCTGCCCTGGTCGCTGTACCTGCCAGCGGCGATTCTTGATTTGCAGGTCTGGGCCCCCCAGCGCTGGCATCGCACTGACGCGGGATCAGCTTTGGCGCAATTGGCGCTGATTTGGCTCGTCGTTGTCGTGGCCTTCTTCTCGGCGGCAGCCACCAAATTGCCCGGCTACATCCTTCCGGTTGTTCCCGGTGCGGCTCTCCTGGTGGGCCTGTTCTTTGCTCCCCTGTCGGCCCATCCCCCCCGGCCACTCTGGCTGGAGCGTTTGCAGCGCGGCAGCGGCTGGCTGAACGCTCTGTTGCTTGGGGCGATGGCGTTGGCGGCGGTCCTCGCGCCGCGCCTGATCGAGGTGGACCCCTCCTATCCGGGCTTTGCCGATGCGATTGCGCGCTCGGGTTTGCCCTGGCTGCTGGCCCTGCCCCTTGCCGCGGCTTGCGCTGGCTTGGTCGTCTTGCTGCGGGCTGCGAAACCGGAGGCGCTGGGTTGGTTGTGGCTACCCAACACGGCTGGCTTCGCGGCGGTGTTGGCCCTGGTCATTCCGGTCTTGGCGCCCCTGATGGATCGCGAGCGCCTGTTGCCCATTCGCGTCTTGGCACGTCAGGCCGCTGCGTCGGCACAGCCCGGAGAGCCGCTGTTGGTGGCGGGCTACAAGCGCTACAGCGTGGTCTTCTACAGCGGCCGGCCTGTGCTGTTCGTCCACGATGCCCGCTTCGCTCGAGAGCAGCTGGAGGCCCGTGCCAATCCAGCTCGATCGGTATTGGTCTTGGGGTCCGATCGGGAGCTCTTGGACCTCGGCGTGGGACCGGGTGATGCGGAACTCCTCGGCCGTCTGGATGCCCACCGCTTGATCAGACTGGACCGCAGAACACTCGATCAGTTGAGCGAAAGACCTTGATCGCCATGCCCCCTGTTCTTCGCGAGTGGCTGAACGCTCTCGGCCGGCGGCGCCTCTTCATCGCTCTTGCCATTACGGCGGTGCTGCTGGTGGTCGGTCCCAGCCTGAAAGCCAATGCTCCAGATGCCTGGGATCGAACCCTGCTCGATGGGCTGCATCAGCAGATCCCGGAGTGGTTGGGGCAGCTGTTGCTTGTGGTTTATCAAGCCAGCGGTGTGCATGTGACCGCCGTGCTGGTGTTGGCCGTGCTGGGCTTTCTGGCCTTCAAGCGGTATTGGCCTGAGGTTGTCTGCCTTGTGGCGGGAACCGGCGGGATCTTGGTGATCGTGGACCGTCTTCTGAAGCCCTGGTTTGATCGCCCGCGGCCCGATGCCAGCTTGCTGGAGCTGAGTGGCCGCAGCTTCCCCAGTGGCCATGCCGCTGGATCGGTGGTCTTCTATTTCATGAGCTGCACCCTGCTGGCGGCCCACTATCCGTGGCTGCGCCGGCCCCTCTTCCTTCTCTCCAGCTTCTGGGTGGCCCTGGTCTGGCTGAGCACGCTCTACTGCAGAGCCCACTGGCCGAGCGACATCCTGGCGGGGGCGGCCGTCGGTTATGTGTGGCTCAGCTTCTGCCTCGCGGGGTTCACCGTCTGGGAGCGGCACCATTCCCATCCTTCCTCGTCCAATGGCTGACGCCCCCTCACTGCTGGCTTCGCTGAAGGGGCTCCGTTCAGCCCCAACCTTGTCCGCGGCTGAGCAGGCCCAGCTCACCGAAGAGCTGATGGCGGCGCTGGCCACCTGCGAGTGGTTCACCGTTGGTGTGATGGCCCCCTCTGCCGCAGTCGCCGTCGCGAGCCTGAGGGCCCTGGAGGCGCGGCTCTCTTGGGAGGCCCTGGAACTGGATCCCGCGGGCGAAGAGCTGGCTTCCATCGAGGGTCCCGTCTTCCTCAAGGCCAACCAGAACAACGGGCGGTTCTTGGTGCGCCGTGAGAGCGGCCTCGGCGAAGGCCTTCTCATTACTGGCCATAACCCCGTCGACCCCAGCTTGGAAGACACCTGGGGCCCCCTGCCCTTGGGTTTGTTCGACGACTGATCACGACTTTTTGGCCTTTGGCCGCTATGGGCACTCCACTCCCTAGGCTTGGCGGCTGTGATTCGGCGGCCGTTTGCTGCCTTGATGCATTCCGATGGCTGGTTCCCAACTGCGTATTGCTTCCCGTCGCAGCCAGCTGGCCATGGTCCAGACCCATTGGGTGCGTGACGAGCTAGCGAAAGCCCACGACGGCTTGGAGATCACCATCGAAGCGATGGCTACCCAGGGGGACAAAATCCTCGATGTGGCCCTGGCGAAGATCGGTGACAAGGGCCTGTTCACCAAGGAGCTTGAGGCTCAGATGTTGGTGGACCGTGCCGATATCGCCGTCCATAGCCTCAAGGATCTGCCCACGAACCTGCCTGAGGGCCTGATGCTCGGCTGCATCACCGAGCGGGAAGATCCCGCCGATGCCCTGGTGGTGCACGAGAAGCACAAGGACAAGACGCTCGCGACCCTGCCGGAAGGGGCTGTTGTGGGCACGAGCTCCCTGCGCCGTTTGGCCCAGCTGCGTCACCACTACCCGCATCTCATCTTCAAGGACGTGCGCGGCAACGTCATTACGCGCCTGGAGAAGCTCGATTCCGGTGAGTTCGATTGCATCATCCTTGCGGCCGCCGGTTTGGGTCGCCTCGGCCTGGGGGATCGCATCCACGAACTGATCGACCCGTCCATCTCGCTCCACGCCGTCGGTCAGGGTGCCCTCGGCATCGAGTGCCGTGATGGAGACACCAAGGTCCTCGAGCAGATCAAGGTGCTTGAGCATGTCCCCACCGCTCGCCGCTGCCTGGCGGAGCGCGCGTTCCTGCGGGAACTGGAGGGTGGTTGTCAGGTGCCCATCGGGGTCAACACCCGTTTTGAGGGAGACCAACTGGTGCTGACTGGCATGGTTGCCAGCCTCGATGGCAAGCGACTGATCCGTGATCAGGTCCAGGGTGATCAAACCAACCCCGAGGTCCTCGGGATTGACTTGGCCAACAAACTGAAGGCCCAGGGAGCCGGAGAGATCCTGGAGGAGATCTTTGCAACCGTTCGGCCCGAGGCCTGACACTCCCCCGGAAGGGACCGAGCTGGATGAGGCTCGGCCCCTTCCTTTTCAATGGAGCCTCCTGGCATGGGCTGCCCTCGTCGGAGCCCTGACCGGCCTCGCCGTTGTCGGCTTCCATGCGCTACTCGGCCTGATCAACAACGGCTTGTATGGTCCGGCCGTGTCCTGGGCTCTGGCCCTTGTGGGCCAGGCGCAACCGGAGCCCCCACCCCTTCCGGTGGACCCCTTGCCAGTGGACAGCGGCACGCCGCTTCGTGCACTGCTGCAGCTTGGACTAGGGGGCGTGGGCTTTTTGCCTGATCAGGCCCCTGCAGTCCCGGACCCGGTCCTGGCCGTGGCTGGAGATCTCCCCCTCTGGTTGGCGTCTTGGCCCGTGGTGCTGATGCCACTCCTCGGTGGCCTGGGAGTTGGCGTCTTGCGGCTCTGGTCGAAGGATCTGGGGCCAGGCTTGCCGAGCTTGATGGCCATGGCCGATGGGGCCGTGCAGTCCAACCCGAAGCTGCCCCTTCAACGCCTGCTCGGGGCGTCCTTGAGTTTGGGGAGTGGAGCCTCCCTGGGGCCTGAGGGGCCAAGCGTGGAGAGCGGCGGCAATCTTGGCCTCTGGCTCGGCATGCGTGGCGGCCTGCCTCCGGAGTCCCAGAAAGCGTTAGTGGCCGCCGGTGTTGCAGCGGGTTTGGCGGCGGGCTTCAAGGCCCCCATCGCCGGGGTCTTTTTCGCCTTTGAAGGCAGTTACAGCACCATCCCCGGGCGACCGAGCATCCGTGCGGTTCTCGTGGCGGCCGTGGCCTCCGCCCTCGTGACCCAGCTGTGCCTGGGCAGTGATCCGACCTTCCGGTTGCCGGCCTATGAGGTGCGCTCCCCGCTCGAGCTGCCCCTGTATCTGGGATTGGGGTTGTTGGCCAGCGGCGTCTCCCTCGCTCTGCTGCGCCTGCTGGCCGCCGGCCGCAGTCCGCGTGTTCAGCGCTGGCTGGGCCATCTGCCCCCATGGCTGCTGCCTGGGGTTGGTGGTCTGGCCATCGGTTTGTTGGCCTTGGGCTTTCCCCAAGTGCTGGGGGTTGGATACGACACGATTGAGGCCCTCCTGGGAAGCGGTGGCGGGATCGCACTGCTGACCTTGGTTGGCTTGCTCTTGGTGAAGCTCTTGGCCACCGCCTTGAGCAGTGCGACGGGTTTTGTCGGCGGTGGTTTTGCGCCCTCCCTTTTTGCCGGGGCCGTCTTGGGCAATGTCTATGGCCAGCTCCTTGGAGAGGGCGGCTTGGGTCTGCCGGTGGCTGAACCCCCCGCCTACGCCATGGTCGGCATGGCTGCAGTCCTAGCGGGCAGTGCCCGTGCACCCCTGACCGCCCTGCTGTTGCTCTTTGAGCTGACCCGGGACATCCGCATTGTTTTGCCGCTCATGGCGGCGGCGGGACTCAGTGCGGCGTTGGTGGAACGTTGGCAGGGCCTTGCTGATCCTGGTCTGCTCGGACCGGATGTCCTTGAGGATCAGCGCCGCCAATCCCTGGCGGCGCTCCCGGTTGTGGAGGCCTTTGAGCCTGAGGCGCCTTTGGTACTCAATGCCGCCCAGTCAGCCCAGTCAGCCCTGCTGCAATTGCTCGAGGCCCATGGCCATTGTCTGATGGTTGAGCAGGAGAATTGGGTCGTGGGACTCGTGACCCTTGCTGACCTGCAGCGTGCCCTGACGGGGTTCGGGCCGGCGGTCACCCTGGCCGAGTGCCGTCGCTCCGAACTGTTGTGGCTGCCGGCATCGGCGAACTTGGCCCAGTTGGAGGACCAGCTGCGTCCCAATGGTCTGCGCCAGCTGCCGGTCTTCGACCTCGGCCTGCCGGACCTTCCCCAGCTCCCAAGTGCTTTGCCCAGCAGGGGGTTGCCCGTGAAGGCTTTGCAGGGATTGGCGAGCCGCGATGGCATGGCACGGGCCGTGGCCCGTGCCCAGTCCTCGGTTCATTCCCAGCCATGAAAAAAGCCCCGGTTGGGGGGCTTGGATGGCGGTCAAGAGTGCTGCTCAGTTGACCAGCTTGGGAGCGATGACCTCCATGTAGCGGGCCTCGCACTCCTTGACGATCTTCACGGCTTCGGCGGAGTCGAAGAAGCCGTTGACACGGCAGGTGCCGGGCTTCTTGAGGTCCTTGTAGTGCTCCCAGTAGTACTGGGTTTCCTTCAGCCAGTGCTCACCCAGTTGGGTGTAGCTGGTGATGTGGTCCATGCGCTTGTCATCGGCCAGCACGGCAATGACCTTGTCGTCGACTTCGCCGCCGTCGTCGAATTTCATGATGCCGATGATGCGGGCTTCCACCAAGGAGCCAGGCACCAGGGGTTCGGTCACACCGACGATCTCGATGTCGAGGGGGTCGCCGTCCTCATCCCAGGTGCGGGGGATGGTGCCGTAGGCGAAGGGATAGGCCAGCGAGGAATAGCCGACGCGATCCAGCTTGAGGTGGCCGGTTTCGGTGATCAGCTCGTACTTATTGATCGTGTTGCTGTTGAGCTCCACGATGGTGTTCAGCCGCAGCTCGGCTTCATCGGCAAAGGCCGGCAGCACGTGCAGCAGGTTGAGCATCGTGCGGCTTGGGGCGTGGTCGATGTTCGCCATCAGGGCAGCGGGCCTAAGGATGGGCGGCATCCTACGGAGTTCCCGGAACGGTCCTCCTAGGCCGCGAGTGCCTCTGAATGGGCCCCGTCATTCGCCTGCTCTTCGAAGGCTTGGATCCAGGACCAGGCCTCTTGCGCTGAGTCGGTGAACTGGAAGAGCTCCAGGTGCTCCTCGCGGATCAGGCCGCAGTCCGCCAGGTAGTCGAAATCAATGAGGCGCTGCCAGAAGTCCTTGCCAAAGAGGATGACCGGCATCTGCCGCTTGATGGCGGTTTGACGCAGGGTGAGCACCTCAAAGAGCTCATCGAGGGTGCCGAAGCCACCGGGGAAGAGAACGGCAGCGGTGGAGCGTTTAACGAAGTGGAACTTGCGCAGTGCGAAGTAATTGAACTGGAAGCAGAGCTCTGGGCTGATGTACGGGTTGGGCTCGGGTTCCCCCGGGAGTTTGATGCTGAGACCAACCGAGCGCCCACCGGCGTCGAAGGCGCCGCGGTTTGCGGCCTCCATGATTCCGGGCCCCCCGCCGGTGACGATCACGTGCTTGTGGTGGCCGGCCTGCTGATCCGCTGAGACCAGGCGACTGAATTCACGGGCCTCGTCGTAGAAGCGCGAAAACTCCAGTTGCTTTTGGCTGCGTTGGCGCTGGCGCTTCAGAGAAGGGTTGCTCGGATCGGCGGCGAGCTCGGCTTCCGCTGCAGCAAGGCGCTGTTCGGCGTCGCTGCGCTCAATGATGTTGACCCCGCCAAAAATGATGATCGTGGAGTCGATGCCCTGGGCTTCAAGGATTTGCTGCGGTTTGGTGATCTCCAGCAGCATTCGCACACCGCGCATTTCGGCACTGGAGAGCAGGTCCCCATCGGAGTGGGCCAGCTGATAGCTGGAGGACTGCAAGATTTGCTGGAAGTTCTCTTGCACCAAGCGCTCATCTTCACTGCGCCTGCCGCCTGGGATTGCCTCAAGGTTCGCGGCTTGGTTGTTAACGCCTTCGATCTGATCCCCGGATCTGTGCTCGAAGCCTGGCTTGCGGGGGAATTGATGGGCCATCTCTTTCTTCTCGCTCGGGCCCATCAGAGCGGAACGGTCAGGGTTTGCACACCTTTGTCCCGTTTCTTCACGCAGTGCCTATGGCGTCGCGAGTCGCTCGAGCTTCCCTTGGAGGTAGTGAATGAAGGGGCGATGCTCCAGCGGGCGGCCGCTGACACGCTCCACTAGCTCCATGGCGTTGACACGGCGACCGAGCGGATAAATCCGCTGCT
>JAAZUZ010000080.1 GCA_018623875.1 Synechococcus sp. HW_metabat.21 | reverse complement strand
GGGCTGGCTTGTTTGCGCTGAATGTGGGCCTCCACGGTCTGGAGGTTCCGCATCACCTGCTCAGGGGAGGGGAAGACGGCCGTGTTGAGCCGCTGAAGGACGACGCTTCCCGCTTGGGTCTCCACCAAGTAGGTGTCATTGACATTGCCGGATCCCAGGGGGCTGACCCGCAGCACTGAACCCGGGTGATGAAAGGCTTCCGCCGCTGCAAAGGGGGCGCGATCCATATCCCTCCCGTGCAGCAATCAGCTCAAGCTGTCACGGGAATGGACCTACAGCTTTTGGTGAGGGTCAGCTGCTTTAGAGGTCGCGCTTAGCTGGCGGTGCGCTCGCGCTGGATTTCGCGCTGCAGCTGATAGCGAATCTGATCGGGGGCCTTGTACTGGCGGGGAAGGCAGTTGTGCAGGGTTTCGAGCCTGCTCCAGACCAGGGTCTTTTCAATCCCAGCGGCTGAGCGGCCTTCCAGCAACAGCTGTTTGAGGGCCTTGCGGTAGAGGAAGTACTTGGACTCCAATTCGCCGATGGTGAGACCTTCCGAACTTGCTGTCATCTGAAGGCCCTGTTCCAGCGTTCAACCTACGCGAATGCCTGGGTGATCCGGGCAACAACGTTGCAGAGCCAAATCAGGAAGTTTTTGGCGGATTTCTGGTTGGACCGCCTTGGGGCGGTTCTTATGGACCCAACTTTGGGGCTGCCGCATGCTTGCTGCCGTTGCCAACGCCGCGCTGCTCTTGCTCTACGCAGTCGTCGGACTTCAGATGGTGCGTGCATTCATCAGCCATCGGCGTCGCCTGCGCCAGAAAGCCAAGCAACTCGTTCTGGAGCTGACATACACGGCTGTCGGTCCAGATCAGCCCCTCCGCGCTGACCATGATCGTGATTTGGATCGGGACCTGGCCGCTTAGCTCGGCTTCTTGCTCACGACAGCAAAGAAGGGGTCGCCGGCCTGACCGAGCAGCCCCATGACGCCAGAGGCTTTTGTCGTCTCAGCGATTGACTCGGCTGTCGACCAGCCTTGGGCCTCGAGAACACCGGCGACGTAGTCCAGGTGGTCTTGGTCGCTGCTGTCGGTCCAGATCAGCGGCGCTTTGGTGAAGAACATCCGATTGGAGAACGCCACGATCACTTGGCCGCCGGGCCGGGTCACCCGCAGGAGCTCGCTGGCGATGGCTTCTGGGTATTGGAGGTACTGCCAGCCGGCGACGATCAAGGTGGCGTCAACGCTGGCATCCGGCAGCGGGAGCTCCTGGTTTTGGTTGAGGTTCTGCAGCCAGTAGCTATCGAGGCGTGGGTTTGTCGCCAGCTCTTTCTCGTTGAGGCCGTGGCCGATGACGCGCTCGAGAGGCTTGTCTTCCGGGAGGTGAGAGACCCAGCTGGACATCAGGTCCAGGACGACGGCGTTCTTGGGAATGCGCTCGGCGTAGAGGGCCGTCAGTCGCGTCCGAAAGGCCTGATCGAGGTGATGGACGAGCCGCGGTTCGGCATAGAAGAGGACGTCATCGGAACCATCCCACTTGCGTCTCTGGGACTCCTCCAGCACCAGAACGGTCATGGCTCACTGCTTGGTCCGTGCAGTCTGCAACCTGGGTCCGCATGCTGTAGGCATGGGCGCAGCTGATTTGCTTCCGTGACGCGACCCGCCGGCCTGGTTCTTGCCCTTGCCCTGGCTGGATTCAGCGTCGCCGCTGGCGGTGTGGCCTGCTCCCCCCTCAGCGCACCGATCGCGCAGTCCGCGCCGCGGCGTTACCCAACGGTCCCTGGGGAT
The DNA here is from genome assembly GCA_018623875.1 of Synechococcus sp. HW_metabat.21. Lineage (GTDB taxonomy): Bacteria > Cyanobacteriota > Cyanobacteriia > PCC-6307 > Cyanobiaceae > Vulcanococcus. The sequence continues at coordinate 5,384 of JAAZUZ010000080.1, read as the reverse complement.
GCGAGTGCCATCGCCCGTCGCTTGGCTGAGCTGGAGACAGCGCTGCGAGACCCAGCGACACCGGCGGCTGACTTGCCGGATTTAGCTCACCAGCAACAGGTGATCTATCGCGTGTTGTCGTCAGACCGGATGCGCAGCGCAGCGGTCATCCAACAGCTCTCCCCCCGTTGGCGTTCCGTCGCGGAGCGGCATTTGGCCGCGAGGCGGGCCTTTCTCGCCATGAGTAAGCGCCGGCCTACGCGGGTCCCGGCCTGGCGGATTATTCCGCCTGAACCGCTACCCCAGCTCCTCTCCCACTACCGCAAAGCGGAGGCGGCCACCGGGATCGACTGGGAGGTGTTGGCGGCGGTGAACCTGGTGGAAACCGGGATGGGCCGCATTGATGGGGTCTCGGTCGCCAATGCCCAAGGGCCGATGCAGTTCTTGCCAACCACCTGGGCTGAAGCCGGGATTGGCAAGGGCGACATTCGCAATCCCCATGACGCCATCCAAGCCGCGGCCCGCTATCTGGTTCGCCGGGGCGGTCTTAAGAGCATTCGCCGCGGGCTCTGGGGGTACAACAACAGCGACCTCTACGGCGAGGCGGTGCTGCTCTATGCCTCCCTGCTCAAGGACGATCCCCAGGCGATCGTCGGTTTGTACCACTGGGAAATTCACTACAACGCCCAGCAGGGCGATCTCTGGCTTCCTGTTGGCTATGAGCAACTCCAGCCCCTGCCCGTTGAGCAGTACCTGCAGTTGAACCCACGCAGCGCTGCGCCGCGGACGCCAGGATGACTGGGCTTGAGCCCCGCGTTGTGACTGCCTCCGCCTCCGGATTTCAGCTGCCCTTAACGGAGCAGTCCCTGCGAGACCTCTTCACGAAGCCCTACGGCGCACCGGCCCCCAGCCATGCGCAGTGGAAAGCGGTTTACGCCGCGGATGTCCATTTTGAAGATCCGACCCAATCGCGCGATGGGCTCCAGGCCTATCTCGAGGCGCAAGACGGATTGGTGAAGCGATGCGATGACGTCTACCTCGCTCCCCATGCCGTCGTCATCAACGGCCAAACCGCCTTCGTGGAATGGACGATGGGGCTCAAGATCAAAGGCATCGAGTTCGTCTACCCCGGAGCGACGCGTCTGCTCCTCAATGGCGACGGCTTGATCGTTGATCATCGTGATTATTTCGATTTCGTCGGTCCGACCTTTGCTCCGGTTCCCCTGATCGGCGGCTTCGTGCGCTGGCTCTACAAACGTTTTGTGGACTAGCGCTCGAGCTCTTCAGCCAGCTCGGCTGCCATGACGGCTTCGCAGGTCCGCTCCATCAAATCTTGGTAGCTGGGGTCATCGGGCCGGAGCTCAGCGGCGGTACGCCAGCACTCGATCACGCCGGATCGGACTGCTCGACGTTTGATCAGCCGGCGCTGGGACCAGGGCACCGGAGACGTCTCCAGCCAGTCGTCGATACAGCTGTGCATTGCGGCGAACACATCGACCATCACCTGATCGCGTTCGGTTGTGGCGACCAGGTCGTGGGCCACCAGGCGACCGGCCTCGATCCCGAGCCGATCACTGGGGGGACTGTCCTGGCTGGGGGGTGGCCCGAAGCGTTGATCCAGCCACAGGCCGAGCTGGATGCAGGTCTCTAGGCGGACTTCAGAGCAGAAGGGGGGAGTCATCGGATCGAACATCTGTGTAGGTCCTACCCGCGCTTGCTGCGCAGCCAGATTTCGAAGTCCATGGAGAACTTCTCGCGCAGAAACAACGAGAAATCGGCCTGAGGCACTCCCTCGGCTGCACCGTCGAGCGCAGGAAGGTTCCGTTGCTGAATCGCCTCCTCGACAAGAATGGAGATCGCCTTGGAGATCGAGTGCCGCTTCTCCTTGGAGAACGTGCGCACCCAGCCCGCCGCGCTCTCGCTCAGGATGACTTGGTGGCGTTCGCTGGCCAATCTGCGCCTGGACCCTACGCAGAATCCTACCCAAACTGTGTAGCTCGTGCAAGGGCTTGTGCGCCTAGCTGCTTGCCGATGTGTAGTGCCGTAGGGCAAAGCGCCAGAACCAGCGGCTCGCCAGCAGGCTCCCGCATGCCATCAGCACGGAGCCCGCGGCCCACGGCCAGGAGCCTTGGCCCAGTAGGGCCTGAGATGGAACGGTGGTCATGAAGGCCACCGGCAGAACAAAAACAAACACGAGCCGCAGGGCTGGCGGGTAGGCGCTCACCGGATAGCGCCCTGCAACGAGTGTGTAGCGGAGGACCTCCGTTGCATTCCAGACCTTCACGAACCAAATCGAGAGGGCCGCCAGCGAGAACCAAAGGCTGTAGAGAATCGCGGCGCCGCTGACCAACAGAACCGCCCCCAAGACCAACCCGTCCCCGTGGACGACGGTCCCACTGCGCTGCAGACCCAAGACCACCAAAACGACGCCGGCCAGCAGAGCGGGGATCCCCCAGGGAGAGAAACAACGCAGGGAGAGCCAGAGCTGGCTGTCCACAGGCTTGAGCAGCACGAAATCGAGGGTGCCTTGCTGCACGTGGTTAACGATCTTGCTCAGGTTGGGCTGCAGCAGGCAGCTCGTGAATCCATCCAGGAGGGTGTAGAGGCCAAGGACGATCAGGGCCTCATTCCAGTCCCATCCCCCCAGGCTCGATTGACCGCTGAAGAGCAGCGAGAGCACAAAGAGGCTTCCCGCCAGATTCCCGCTGACGGCCAGACACTCCAGCACCAGGTTCAGCTGATATTCGCTTTCCGCCTCCAGGGAGCTGCGCCAGAACTGCAGCACGGTTCTGAGGGTTCGGGAGCGCCTCATGCCCCCATCGCGCCGTAACGGCGCAGTCCGCGTCGCCAGCTCAGCCAGCAGAGGGGGCTCAGCACCCCACACCAGAACATCAGGCTGAGGAAGCCAGCGCTGAGATCCACGGGCAAGCCCGCCAACAGCCTTGCTGGGAAATCCACCATGGCCGGAAACGGTGTGGCCAGAGCGACGGTTTTGATGGCCGGCGGGAAGGTGTCCAGTGGCGCCACCAAGCCCGACAGAAAGAGATAAGGGATCACCAGGAGTCGATCCAACGCTGCGGCGCGCTCACTCCAAAAACACAGGGTGCTGCTGAGGGTCTGCAGCAGAAAGCGGAGCAGGAACGCGCCCCAAATTGCGGCAATGCCGAGCGTCAGGTTTTGGAGACTGGGCAGCCAAAGCAGGGCCGGGTTCATCCAGGCCAACGCCAGCAGCATCAGGGCGACGAAAGGAATGCGCGTGGCCTGTTCTGCGACGTGGGCAGCGAAGTAACGCCACAGGGGTTGGAGCGGTTGCAGCAGGAATGGCGACAGCTTGCCGCTGACCACGTCCTCCTCGAAGACGTGGATCAGCCAAACCACACTGAATTGGCGCACCAGAAAGGCCGCCACAAAATAGTGACGTAACTGGTCAGGGCTCCATCCCGCCTGGCTCGCGGCCCCACTGTTCTGCCAAACCCCGAGCATGATCAAGGGCAGGACACCGGAGAGGGCCCAAAGGGCAATTTCTGCGCGGTACTCGAGCATGTACGCGTACTGCGTACTCAGTAAGGTTCTGGCGACTCGGATCGCAGCTCGGGGCGAGGTCACGTTTCGCTCACTCCCGCCTGCTGAAAGAGACTGCGCATGAGGTCTTCGATCGGTGGGTCGCTGACTTCCAGGTCCAAGACGTCAAAGCGCCCCAGCAGCGCCGCGACGGTCTCCGTCAGCTGCTCCCTGGGCACCAGCAGCTGCACTTGGTGCTCCTGATGGGATTCAACGGTGCCAAAGCTCTCAAACACCTCCCGGGGCTGGGCGTGTTGGAGTTCGAGTCGCACCTGGCGATGGGGAGCTAATCGGCTGGTGAGCTCGCCGAGGGGACCGTCGTGAAAGAGCGAACCCTCGTGAATCAGCAAGACGCGCTCACAGAGGGCCGTGATGTCGCCCATGTAATGGCTCGTGAGCAGGATCGTTGCTCCTGTGCGCCGGTTGTAGGTGGCGAGGAAATCACGCACCCGTCCTTGGGCGGTGACATCGAGGCCCAAAGTCGGCTCATCCAGAAAGAGCACGCGCGGCTCGTGCAGCAGGGAGGTCAGCAGTTCCGCTTTCATCCGTTGTCCCAGTGAAAGCTTGCGGACCGGGCGATGCAGCTCTTCGCCGAGTTCCAAGAGGTCAGCGAGCTCTCGGACCCGGCGCTGCATCACTCCCTCGGGAATGCCATAGACCGCCGCGTTGACCCGGATGGAGTCCCATGGCGGCAGATCCCAGATCAACTGCTGTTTGTTCCCCATCACCAAGGTGATGTCCTGAAGGAACCCTGCTTGACGGCGTTGGGGCCTGGCCCCGGCCACCAAGAGCTCACCGCCGCTCGGGTGAATGAGTCCGCTCAGCATTTTCAAGGTGGTGGTTTTCCCAGCACCGTTTGGCCCCAGGAAGCCGACCATTTCCCCTTCTTCGATGGCGAAGTGGATCCCTTTCACCGCCTCCAGATCGCGGTAACGCCTCCTCAGCAAATGGCGGAAGGTGCCCTTTAGGCCCGGTTGCTTCTCAGCGATCCGGTAGGTCTTGCTGAGGCCCTGGGCCAGGACGATCGCTGAAGACTGCGCGCTCAAGGTGCGTCGCTGATGCAGGCTTGGGCTTGCTCCAGGCCTTGATCGGTGGGCTCAATGCCGAGCTCCGTCTGGAGCTCCTGAGCCTGGCGGACGCGATCACAGCCCAGCTCGTTTTCTCCGCGGTTGAACAGATCTTCGGCGTCCGTGCTCAGGTCCTGCAGCTGGCGCTCCTTCTCCAGCCGCTCCTCTTTAAGTGCGTTGGCTTCGGTCGGTGATGGCTCTCCATCGGGACGGGTCTCTCTGTTGGCTGGAGCGCAGCTCACCACGAGGACGCCGAGAGCGATGAAACCAAGGGCTCTGCTTAGGAGCTTGTCCACCGAAGTCGTCACGACTGCATCTATCCCAACACCTGGGCTTGTTCTGGCGTGAGGCGTCCGGCAGCCAGCAGTGCCTTGGTGATCTGCTCGATGTCCATCACCGCATGGAAGTCGTAGCCCTTGGCCTTCAGCCTCTCCCGCGCACTTTGGTCGCGGTTGCCGCCGTGGTCGATAAAGACAACGACATCGTTGACCTCCAGTCCAGAGCGCTCGAGCTTGGCGATCCCTTCGAGCACGCTGCCGCCGCTGATCAAAATGTCATCGACGACGACGACACGATCACCCTCTTGGAAGTCGCCTTCGATGAGGCGACGGGCGCCGTGGGCTTTGACTTCCTTGCGGGGGTAGATCAGTGGTTTGTGCAGTTGAAGGGCCAGACCGGTCGCCGTCGGTAGTGCTCCGTAGGGAATGCCCGCGATCCGGTCAAAGTCCAGCCCCTCCATGCGTTGGGCGTAGCCATGCAGGACTCGGTGGAAGAGGT
>JAAZUZ010000079.1 GCA_018623875.1 Synechococcus sp. HW_metabat.21 | reverse complement strand
CAACTGGCGGGATCCTTCGGCCAGCGCTCGAGCACGGCCGCTTGATCCCGTTGACCGGCTTCCGCAAGTCGGGCCTGCACGGGGGCGTTGTCCTGGAGCGTCGCCGGCAGCTGCTGCAGAACGGCCACGGCTCCAGCGGCCGGAGATTGCGCCAGGAGCCGGGCGGCTTCCAATCCTTTGGGGCTTCCGCCTTTGGCGAGGTTGAGCAGCCGTTCTTCGGCTTGGGTTTGTTGGGCGCGGCTTCCCTGCAACATCACTTGGGCCAGGCGCAGCTGCAGTTCGGCTGTTGGAGTGGTCTTCCCCAAGCAGCTCAGAGCCTGCTCGCTGCGACCCAGTTGCACCAGGCCAGCAGCCAGCAACTGCTGGTCTTCAGCCCGGAGCGTTGGTGTTTGCGCGTCGCAGGTTTGCAGGAGGAGCGCTTCGGCTCCGGGCCAGCGCGCTCCCCAACGGGCGAGATGTAGGGCATCGCCGGCCTCAAGCGCCGCGGCGAGGGCCGCCGGGTGGGCGGAAAAGCGCTCCAGCAGGATGCGCCGCAGTGGGGGGCGCTGCCGGCCAAGGGCATAGAGGGCATCGGCGCTGGCGGGCTCCTGCGGGAAGCGCCGCAGCAACTCCCTCCAGAGGGCTTGGGCTTCCTGCGGCCGTCCACTGGCTTGGGCGGCAAGGGCGGCTTGTTTGAGGCTGATCGCCGCCAGGACCCGGCTGCTGGCGTGGTTGCCCCATCCCTGGCCCCGGAGCCAAGCGCGGCGCTGCTCGGGCGTGCTGCCCGCTTGGGCACTGAGCAGTAGTGCGGCATCGCGGCGCCGATCGGGATCCAGGCTCCGGCGCCGGTTGCGGTTGAGCTCGGCGGCGCTGCTGTTTGGGGTGAGGGGAGGCGCGAGCTGCACTAACCACGCGCGCCCGGCCGCTAGGGCGACACCGGTTCCCAGGCAGCACAGACCAATGAGGGCTGTGCCGAGCAGACTTTGGCGTCGTTCAGCGGAGCGGGGGCGCTGGGCCAAAGCGGTGCGATCACTGCGCGCATTCTTGGTGAGATGGGCTCCGCCTGCACTGCAAACCAGGCGTAACCTGCCGCCAGCATTGATTCACTCGCCCGTCATGTCTCCACTTGGGGCGCCATTCCCTTCTGGTACGGCGAGTTTTGGCACTGATGGCATCCGTGGTCGCGTCGGTCAGGTGATCACACCGGCCTTGGCCCTACAGGTCGGCTATTGGTGCGGTCGAGTCCTGCCCGCCGGCGGTCCCATCGTGTTGGGGATGGACTCCCGCAGTAGCGGTCCGATGTTGGTGGCCGCTCTGGCCTCGGGCCTCACGGCCGCGGGGCGAGAGGTGCTGGATATCGGTTTGTGTCCCACCCCCGCTGTGCCTGGGGCCATTCGCCAGCTCGGTGCCGGTGGCGGCCTGATGGTTTCAGCCAGCCATAACCCTCCCCATGACAACGGGATCAAGGTCTTTGGTGCCTGCGGCGCCAAGCTGGCCAAGCAACAGCAGGCTGAGATCGAAGCCGGCCTGCATGGCGGCGGTGATGTCCTGAGCGGCTTCAGTGCCAACGGACGGCTCGAGCAACGACCGGATTTGCTGAGCGATTACCGCCAGCGCCTGCTGGAGAGCGTCAGTTCCGCTCGGCTGGATGGAGCCAAGGTGGTGCTCGATCTCTGCTGGGGTTCGGCGACCAGCTGCGGTGAAAGCGTCTTCCGCGAGTTGGGAGCCGATCTCACGGTGCTCCATGGCGAGCCCGATGGCACCCGGATTAATCAGGGCTGCGGCAGCACCCACCTCGAAGCTCTTCAGGCTGAGGTGATGGCCCAAGGGGCTGCGATGGGCTTTGCCTTCGATGGCGATGCCGATCGGATGTTGGCGGTGGATGGTCGCGGCCGGGTCGTCGATGGCGACCAGATCCTCTACCTCTGGGGTCAGGCCCTGATGGCCGAGGGCGCGCTACCGGAGAACCGGATTGTCGCGACGGTGATGAGCAACCTCGGCTTTGAGCGTGCCTGGCAAGCCCGCGGAGGCGTGCTGGAGCGCACCGCCGTTGGCGATCAATACGTGCATGCCGCCATGGAGGAGCTGGGGGCCGCCCTGGGCGGTGAGCAGTCCGGCCATATCCTCTCGGCTCGCCACGGCATGAGTGGCGACGGCCTGCTGACGGCCTTGCAGGTGGCGAGCTTGATCCAGGCCCAGGGGGGATCGCTGAGTGACTGGCTTGATAGCAGCTTCCAGCCCTATCCCCAGACATTGGTGAACGTCACCGTTCCCGATCGCAGCAAGCGCACCGGTTGGGAGACCTGCCTGCCCCTGCTGCAGGAGGTTCAGGCCGCCGAAGCGGCGATGGCCGGCAGCGGGCGCGTGTTGGTGCGGGCCAGTGGAACCGAGCCGTTGTTGCGGGTGATGGTGGAGGCGGCGGAACAGGCGGATGTCGACCATTGGAGTCGCCATCTGGCGGACCTTGCCGATCAGCACCTCAACGCCGCCTGAACGGCGAGCCGCAGGGCTCCATCACAGGCATCCCCCTTGGACACCGCCAAGCTCGCCCCGGGGCAGCGTTGCGCCAGATCCGTTGCAAAGGCCTGACGCAGCATTTGCAGGTGCGTGAGCGCGCCGCCGCTGCAACACACCTGAGGTGTTGGCAGCTCCAGGGTGGTGGCGATGCTGCTGACCATCTGAGCGAGGGCCTGGGCGGAGCGCTCGACGATGCCGCGGGCATGGGGATCGCCGCCGCTGGCGCTTGCGTCCACCACCGGAGCGAGCCGGGCAAAGCCTGCGGCCCCAAATCCCTCGGCGACCACGGCGGCCTTCAGTTCCTGGGGAGTACGCACTCCAAGGACCTGCCAGAGCTGCTCTTTCAGTGCGGTTTCCCTGAGCCGACCGTCGGCCATTTGGACGCTGATCGCCAGGCCATCGCGGCCGAGATCCATCGCTGAGCCCGCTCCATCAAGAAGCCAGCCCCAGCCGCCACTGCGGTGCCAGCGCCCGCAGCGGGTTTGGCCGAGGGCAATGCAGCCGGTGCCGCTAATCACTAGAACACCGGGGTCATCGCCCAGGGCGCCGAGTAGGGCGGTGTGTTCATCGCCGCTGACCTGCACCGAGGCCAGAGGCAGCTTGAGCGCCGCAGCGGCCAAGGCTTCGCCTTGGTTCTGGATCGTGCTGCCCCGCTCAATGCCGCTGGCCCCCACGCCGCCTGCGGCCAGGGACTGATCGTCCGGCAGTCCGGCTTGCTGGCGTGCATCGCGGAGGCTCTGCTGCAGGGCATCGCGGAAACAGGCTTCACCGCCTGGGGCGGCCAGATGGCGAACCCCCGGTCCTTGGCCTTGGGCGACCGGGCTGAGCTCTCCGTTGCGTTTGAGCCAGGCGAGCTTGCAGCTGGTGTGGGTTTGACCGGCATCAAAGCCCGCCAACAGCTGATCCTTAGCCATCGCTACTGCTGACGTTTTGGCTGGCGCTCAAGGTGGCCAGGCAGAACCAGCCGGAGAGTTGGACTTCTGGCCGGAAAAAGATCGTGTCGGTCGCGCCTTGAACGCAGAGTCCAGCGATGGCCGCAACCGCCGCGAGGGCGGGCAGGGCCCAAGGTGATTCACCGTTGAGTTGACTCAGGCCGGCCCGCAGGCTGGCGAAAAGCAACCCCAGTCCAGCCAGCAGATTGGGGATGCCCCCTTCGACCAGCAGCTCGAGCGGTACGGAATACGCACTCAGCGCATTGAATTTGGGTTGCTGATAGAGCGGGTAAATCAGGTTGAAGGCGTCGTTGCCGGGACCGATCCCCAGCCAGGGCCGCTCCTGGATCATCTCGATGGCGGCGAGCCAGACGTTGATTCGGAAGTTGTTGGAGCTATCGCCGCGGCCGGCCGCCAAGCTCATCACTCGGATCCGGAGCGGTTCGATTTGGGTCACGGCAATGACCAGGATGCAGGCCGCTCCGGCGATCAACAGCAGCGGAAACAGGCGGCGCCAGAGGGGCGGCCAGTGCCGCGTCTGCCGCAGCGCCAGCAGCAGGATCGCGGCCCCGAGGGCCGCCACCATCCCCAGCCAGCCACCCCGGCTGTAGCTGAGGAAAAGGGCACTGCTCCCGAGGATCAGGGCACTGGCGGCAAACAGGCGCTGGGGCCAGGAACGCCAACGCAACAGAGCGATCAAGGCAATCGGCAGGATCGGGATCAGGTATCCCGCCAGCAGATTCGGGTTCTCCAAGGGGCCGTAGACCCGAATCGTTCCGGTAGCGACCGAGTTGGGATCGGCCCAGCGGGCTAGCTCACTGGTGTCGCCATAGAGCTGCCGAATGGCGAGCACGCTGCTGAGCAATTCGCCAGCCAACAGCGCGGCCACCAACCGATCCCACCAGCGGGGCGCCTGCGCCAGCAGTTGTCGCATCAGGGCGTAAACCCCGAGATAGCTGATCAGTTTGAGCAGGCCCTTGAGGGCGGCAGGGGTGACCGGTGAAAATCCAGTCGCCAAAACGGCAATGCCGAGCATCAGCAGCAGCCAACCGCTGATGCGGCCGATGCGACCGGCGGGGAGAGCGAGCGACCACACCAGCCAGAGCAACCCCGACGCGAGGATCAGCAGGCTGAGCCCCGCCCGGGTGACGAAGGGCATGGCCGCCAGCAAGACGCAGAGCACGCCTCCGGCGATCAAGGTCAGCTGTGATGCCAGCGGCCCCCCGCTGGCTTGGCCCAAGATCCCTTGCCAACGCAGCATCCAGGGGGTGGATGGCGCCGATCCTGCGCTCATGCCGAGGGGTGGGTCGATGTCTCGGGATTATCGGCGTCTTCCAGCCGTTGCTCCAGGGCCTCCAGGCTCGGTAACGGCGTTTCGTTGCGTTCGTAGAGCACCCGATAAACCGGGAGCCCTTGTCCGAGGACATAGGTCTCCCGTTCGGTCGGTACCGGGAGGGGGTTGGTTTCACGCCAGGGTCTGGTGTCGCCGGCAGGTCGGCTGAAGCAGCCGCTGGCTTCGGTGACGGTGACCATCGGCTCGATGACGTCCAGGATGTCGCTTTGGATAAAGAAGCGCTTGCCTGGTTGCAGGGCCGCGGCGATCGCGAGCAGCAGGGCCGGTTGCAGGACCCGGCGCTTGTGGTGCTTTTTTTTGAACCAGGGATCGGGAAATTGGATCGAGACCAGATCCAGCTGTCCGGGCTCCAAGGCCTCTAGCCAGTCACGGGTGCTGATGTTGGCGTTGCAGAACAGGTAGTGGAGGTTGCCTAGGCCGAGTTGCTGACGATCGGCTTCTGCGGCGTTGACCAGTGCACGCCGGATCTCAATGCCGAGGTGATTGACCTGGGGTTGCTGTTGGGCGAGCGCCAGGAGAAAGCGACCCCGCGCGCAGCCGATATCCAGGTGCACCGGCAGGTCTGGATCGCTGAACAGGTCCTGGGCCGGGGGCAGCTCCAGCGGCAACTGGAAGAAGCGGCTGAGTGGGTTGACGTGTTGGCGCACCATCGGAAATCAGGGAGTGTTCGGCACCAGAAAGCCCCAGCTCGCGGTGTAGCCATGCAGGTGGGTTGCACCGGCGACTGGGCCGATTTCACCGTTGCAGAAGGCACCACCGATGGGCGCCGCAGGGAAGTGTTGACGGCATCCATCGACATCGCCGTTGGCGCTCCCGTAGAGCCCCTCCCCGCGGCCGAGGCAGGCAAAGAGCAGGGCCGCTAGCGGCTCGGCGTTGCGGCTGTGCTGTTGATCCAGCAACTGCTGTTGTTCCTGCCGTGAGGTCTCGGCATCCCGCAGTTGAAACTGCACCTGCTGCCCCACCCGCAGCCGCTCGGCCACTGCGACGGAGCCGTTGCGGGGGTCGACGCCGATCAGGTTGCGCACCAGAACGGCCGGTCCAGGTGCGGGGGAGCCATCGCTGGGCAGTTGGAAGTTGGTTTTTGCCACCCCGAGAAACAGGGAATGCCGCACCAGCTCCTTCTCTTCGGGGGAGAGGTCCTGCAGGATTGTTTGCAGGCAGGCCACGGGGGTGTCTGCTTCGCCGTCATGGCTGAGGCGCAGCAGCACATTGCGCTCGGCTTTCTCAATCTCAAAGACTGGGCCGATGGGCTTGCACCCTTGGGCGACGACCGGATCAATGCGCCAGGCCCCCCTGATCAGGCAGCCGATGGCGCCCTCGACCACGCCGTCCCCGAGCAAGAGAGAGCCATGTTGCGCGCTGTGTTGCCCGGCGATTCCCCCAATCTTCTGGGCCTCGGGGTAGGCGAAGTCCAAGCCGCTGATCAGGTCATTGATCGCGCTGCAGGTCGGATCCAGGAACAGGAGCATGGAGTGGCCGCCGTCCGGGGCGACACCGGCCCAGTCGATCCAGCTCTGCCGTGAGCCGTCGAGATCGGGCAAGGCCTCGCTTTTGAGCGAGAAGAGCTCGATCTCCGTTTCGGGGAGGGTGAGCAGGGTGACGCTGATGGCGGGCTGGTGTTCGATCTCCTGGGCCGCGCCTTCAGCGTTGGTCCCGATCACCCCGCCGCCACAGCAGCCCAGCCAGTGTTTGGCGCCAATCGCTTGCTGGAGCAGTGGCATCAAGCGCTGGAGGTCGCTGGCGTAGGCGCTTGAGCAAAACACCAGCCCGAGATCAGCTGGATGCCGCTGACCGGCCTGCTTGAGCTGCTGGCCGAGATCTGCGATGGCGGCCTCCAGGGCCGGCTCAGAGCTCAGTGCTGTCGTGCACTGCGCCTGCTGCGGCGTTTGTCGCCAGGGCAAAAACGGAGAGAGGCGGGCGGTCCAGGCCATCGGCGGACCCTACAGCCGCTTCCTTTCGCCGCAGGGCTGCAGATAATGGCCACTGACTGCGTGTTGCTGCGTGCCAGATCTGCTGCTCTATCGCACCCTGGTTTGGCTGGATTACCGCTTGGCGGCGGTGTTTGCTCTGGGTTTGCCCCTGGTGCTGCTGGTGTGGTCTGCGCTGAAGCGTGAGCAGGCCTTGACCCGCTTGATGGGGATCTACTGGAAGGTGGCCAGCCTGCTGTTGATCACGGTGCTGCTGCTGACTGATAACCGGCCCCTGGGCTATCTGCTTGCGGTCCTCTCCCAGCTGCTGGTGGTGATCAGTGTCTGGTTCTGGGTGGACCTCAACGAGGAGTTGGCTGACCTGCCGCCCTGGCGCCCCTTGCCGTTCGTTGTCCGCGCCTGGCGTTGGGGTCTGACGGTGTTCGGCGTGCTCGGCGCCGCCTTGAGCGCCGT
>JAAZUZ010000078.1 GCA_018623875.1 Synechococcus sp. HW_metabat.21 | reverse complement strand
GCCAGCCAACTTGCTGAGGGCGGTCGCCACCGCAACGATCAAGGCAATTCGCCGCAGCGAGCGGTTGGCTTGGCTCATCGAGGCGGCTGCGGGCCCAAACTCGGGCGATTCTTGCCGCTTTGCATGCCCGCTGCCGCATCCCCCACAGAACGTCGTCCGGTTCTGACCCTCGAGGACCTGCATGAGGGGGTGCTGCTCAAGCGCTACAAGCGCTTTCTGGCGGATGTGGAGCTGAGCAACGGCGAGGTGGTCACAGCCCACTGCGCCAATACCGGACCGATGACCGGGGTACTGCACGTCGGAGGGCGCGTCCGGCTGCGCTACGCCCCCTCACCCAAGCGCAAGCTCGCCTGGACCTGGGAGCAGGCCGAGGTGCCCGGCGCCGATGGTCAGCCGGTTTGGGTGGGCATCAACACGGCCCTCCCCAACCGACTCGTGCGCGCCACCATCGAGGCGGGTTGCCTCGAGCCTTGGCTTGGTCCAATCGCGGGCATCCGCGCGGAGGTGACCTACGGCCTCAATCGCCGCAGCCGCATTGACCTGCTGCTCACCCCCGCGGAGGGGGCTTCCGACCAGCGCCCGATCTACCTCGAGGTCAAAAACACCACCTGGTGCGACGGCGATCTCGCCCTCTTCCCAGACACGGTGACCGAGCGAGGGCAGAAGCATCTCGAAGAGCTCATGGGCGTCCTGCCCGAAGCCCGGGCTGTCCTGGTCCCCTGCCTGAGCCGCTCGGACCTGGAACGCTTCGCCCCCGGCGATCAAGCCGACCCGCGCTACGGGGAGCTCTTCCGCGAAGCCCTCGCGGCTGGCGTTGAGGTGTTGCCCTGCCGCTACAGCTTCAGCGACAACAGCATCGACTGGCTTGGGTTGGCCAGCGTCCAAGCCCAGAGCGGAGGCTCATAGAGTTAGGGACCTCGAGCCAGCCGCTGTGGATACCCGCGCGTTTAAGCGATCGCTGCATCACTCCGATCGCTACAACCGCCGCGGCTTTGGCCTGGGGGAAGAGGTAGCCGGCAGCTTGGAGCAGGCCTACCAAAGCAATCTGATCGCCAGCATCCGTGAAAACGGCTATCAGCTGGAGCACGGCCGCCTGAAGGTGAAGTTGGCAGAAGCCTTCGGGTTCTGCTGGGGCGTCGAGCGGGCCGTAGCGATGGCCTACGAAACCCGGAAGCACTACCCCACCGAGCGGATCTGGATCACCAACGAGATCATCCACAACCCCTCGGTGAACGACCACCTGCGGGAGATGAACGTGCTGTTCATCGACGTCGAGAACGGGGTGAAGGACTTCTCCAAAGTCGCCAGTGGCGACGTGGTGATCCTTCCGGCGTTTGGCGCCACCGTTCAGGAGATGCAGCTGCTCAACGAGCGGGGGTGCCACATCGTCGACACCACCTGCCCCTGGGTTTCCAAGGTGTGGAACACGGTGGAGAAGCACAAGAAGCACGACATCACCTCGATCATTCACGGCAAGGTCAAGCACGAGGAAACCCTCGCCACGAGCTCCTTTGCCGGGACCTACCTGGTCGTCCTCGATCTGGCTGAAGCCCAGCTGGTCTGCGACTACATCCTGGCCAGTGCGGGCGGGCAAAGCCCCAGTGCGGAGCAGCGCCAAGCCTTCATGGAGCGCTTCTCCAACGCCTGCTCACCGGGCTTTGATCCCGACCGGGATCTGGTGAAGGTGGGCGTGGCCAACCAGACCACCATGCTCAAAAGCGAAACCGAGGAAATTGGCCGCCTGTTCGAGCGCACGATGCTGCAGCGCTTCGGCCCCGCGGAACTCAACGATCACTTCGTGGCCTTCAACACGATCTGCGATGCGACTCAAGAGCGCCAGGACGCGATGTTTGCGCTGGTGGATGAGCCCCTCGATCTGATGGTCGTGATTGGCGGCTACAACTCCTCCAACACCACCCACCTGCAGGAGATCGCCATCACCCGCGGCATTCGCTCCTTCCACATCGATACCCCTGAGCGGATTGGCCCAAGCAACCGGATTGAGCACAAGCCCCTCGGCGCCGATCTCGAGGTGGTTGAGCCCTTCCTCCCGGGCGGTCCTTTGCGGGTTGGCATTACCTCTGGCGCGTCTACACCCGATCGTGTTGTGGAAGACGTCATTGGCCGTTTGATCGCCTTGGCCGACGCCTAATTCAGCTGTCACAGACGCTGCAGAGCCCGGCACCGAGCGGGCTTTACATTGATTCATCTGACCCACAACCAGGCCCATCAACCGGGCCTTCTGCGTTGATCTCATCGGTGACCACACCTGGACCTGAGGTCGACGCCAACGACCTGCCCCTGCGGCGTAGTCAGGACACGCGCGTGCGCTGCTACAGCAGCCAGTTCGCGGATGTGATGGAGATGCGGGCACCCGCCAAAACCGTGGCGGCCTACCTGGATCGCCACGAAGGCTGGTTCCGCCGCTGCGCGGCCCCCATGGAGGTCGCAAACCTGGGGCAAAACGGCTACCGGCTGACCCTGGGACGCTTCGGCAACTTTGGCTTTGAAGTCGAGCCAACGATTGGCCTGGAGCTCCTACCCCAAAGCCAGGGGGTCTATCGGATTTGCACGGTCCCACCCGAGCAGTTCCAGCCCGGACTGCGGGACCTCTATGACGTGGAATTCAACGCCGCCTTGCGGCTGGAAGAACAAAACGCGGAGACCCCCCATACCGATGTGCGCTGGGAACTGGATCTGAGCGTCTGGATCAAGCTCCCGGCGGTGATTGGACTGCTGCCCGAGAGCCTCGTGCAGAGCAGCGGCGACCATCTCCTGCGCCAGATCGTGCGCCAGATCTCAAGACGCTTGACCTGGAAAGTCCAGGAAGACTTCCACGCCACCCACGGTTTGGAGTGCCCGCCAAGGCGGCGGGCCCAGTTCTGATCAGGCGGGACGGTTTTCCCAGATCTTGTTGAGGATCTGCATGCCGCTCACGGCTTGCCAGAGGAACAGGGTGAACACGCCCATGTTCATCATCACGTGCAGCTTGCGGGCGATCAGGTTGCCCTGCTGCATCAGCGGGGAGAGGGCTGCCGCCAGCGCCAAACCACAGGTCATCGCAATGCCGACCAGCAGGTGAGGGCCGACGAAGAGCTTGCCGTTGTTGAGGTAGGTCACGGCCATGCCACCAAAGGTGCCCAGCACCATCACCGCCAAGACGGCACTGCCATAGAGGTAATGGCGTTTGGCGAATTGGCCCTTGATCAGGGTTTTACGGGTCTCGGCGTCAGCGGTACGGGTCTTCTTGGCCTTAATGCCAAGGAACATCGCGTAACCACTCAAAGCGAGCAGCCCCCACATCGCTAGCGGGTGCAGGAAGTTGAGATTGAAGGCAAGAGCTTCCGGCATGGAGCGCTAGCTGAGGGAACGAACCGCGCGACGCTAGGTCAGTGCAGGAAATGACGGCGGCCCGTCACAACCATCGCCAAGCCGAGCTCATCGCAGGCGGCGATGGAGTCAGCGTCACGGACGCTGCCACCGGGCTGGATCACCGCGGTGATGCCGTACTGCGCTGCCAAGCGCACGGTGTCATCGAAGGGGAAGAAGCCATCGCTGGCCAAGACCGCACCGCGGGCCTTCTCCCCAGCGGTCTCCAGGGCAATTTTCGCCGAGCCCACCCGGTTCATCTGACCGGCACCGATCCCGAGGCTCTGCCCGCCGCGGGCCACGGTGATGGCGTTGGAGCGCACGTGGCGCACCAGACGCCAGCAGAAAGCCAGGTCAGCCAGCTCCTCGGGACTGGGCTGACGCTTGCTCACCACCTGCCAGGCGGTCTCATCTACGGGCTGATCGTCCAAGTCCTGCACCAAGAGACCGCCGAGAACGCTGCGCAACTGTTGACGGCTGGCGCGCTCAATCGCCTCCGGGGCCAGCTCCAGCAAGCGCAGGTTGGCCTTGGCCGAGAGCAGCTCGCGGGCTTCCGCATCGAACGAGGGAGCCACCACGCACTCCAAAAAGAGGCTGGTCAAATGCCCAGCGGTCGCCCCATCAACGGGGCCGTTGATCGCGACGATGCCACCAAAGGCCGAGAGGCGGTCGGCATCAAGCGCCCGCTCGAGCGCGTTGGCGCTGCCGGACCCTGTCGCCACACCACAGGGGTTGGTGTGCTTCACGACCACCGCCGCTGGCTTAAAGGCATTGCCGCCAGCGGGCTGGCCGCCGTAACCGAACTCGCGCACCGTGGCGAGGGCGGCTTCGAGGTCGAGGATGTTGTTGTAGCTGAGCTCCTTGCCCTGGAGCTGCTCACCAGCGCCCAGACCCGCACCGGGCTGGGCGTACCAAGTGGCGCTTTGGTGGGGATTCTCGCCGTAGCGCAAGCTTTGGCGGGCCGGCAGCTGAAGGCTGAAGCTGCCCGCACCCTCAGCCTTCAGCTGGGCGGTCAGCCACTGGCTGATCGCGGTGTCGTACTCAGCGGTATGGCTGAAGGCTTCAAGAGCTAGCTGACGCCGCAGCTCAGGGCTGATCGCGCCAGCACCCAGGGCCTCCAGGAAGGCGGGGTACTGGGCGGGACTGGTCAGAACGGCCACATCGGCATGGTTCTTGGCGGCCGCGCGAACCATCGCCGGACCGCCGATGTCGATGTTTTCAATGGCCGCATCCCAGCTGACGTCAGGGCGAGCGATCGTCTCGCGGAAGGGATAGAGGTTGACCACCACCACATCGATCGGTGCGATGCCCTGGTCCGCCAGATCGCTTTGGTGGGAGGACTCGGAGCGCTTGGCCAGAATCCCGCCGTGAATACGGGGGTGCAGGGTTTTGACGCGCCCGCCAAGGATTTCGGGTGCACCGGTGTGCTCGGCGACCTTGGTGACCGGGACCCCCGCCGCGGCCAACGCTGCTGCGGTGCCGCCGCTGGAGATCAGTTGATAACCGGCCGCCAACAACCCCTGGGCCAAGGGCACCAGCCCTTCCTTGTTGGACACGCTGAGCAGGGCCGTGGGCGCCATGGCGATGCAGAGGTCGGCAGAAGGTCCAACCTACGCAGGAGCAGCTCCCGGATCCGCCCATGACCAGCCATCCCGACCAGCTCCTGCTAGGGCCTGAGCACGCCCAACAGCGGCTCGTTCTGCTGCATGGCTGGGGGGCTGATGCGGATGACCTCCTCGATCTCGGGGCCCTACTCGTCAGCCCTCAGACCAGCGTTATCGCCCTGCGCGCCCCCGAACCCCATCCCTACGGGACAGGCCGGCAGTGGTACGACCTGCAGCCGATCGACTGGGATGCACTGCCAGCGGCCCGCTCCAACCTCCAGGCGCGGCTCCTCTCCCTCGCTGAGAGCGTGCCCCTGGAGAAAACCGTGCTGTTGGGCTTCTCCCAGGGCGCGGCGATGGCGCTCGATGTCGGTTCCGGCCTCCCTTTGGCGGGGATTGCGGCCTGCAGCGGCTACCCCCATCAGAACTGGCAACCGCCGTCGCCCTGTCCACCGGTGCTGCTGACCCACGGCCGCCAGGACCCCGTGGTCCCCTTCATGGCCAGTGAGGAGCTGGAGAAGCAACTGCAAGCCAGTGGCCAAACAGCGGAACTGGTGCCCTTTGAAGGCGGCCACGGCATCGATGAATCGGTCCTACCCGAGCTCAAACGCTTCATCGCGGAGCGCATTGAGGGCTGAAGGGCAACAAAAAAGCCGGTCTCCCAGGGAGACCGGCCTCATGCCCTTCAGAGGAGGTTTTGAAAATCAGACGAAGGCGTATTCGTACTCTTCCATCTCTTCCCAATCGTCGGCGGCCAGAGCCTCGAGACCAGCGAAGAGATTCTCCTCTCCAATGCGGTCAACGATTTCACGCAGGGAGGGGAACAGGAAGTGGTTCTCCTCGGCGTACTGAGCACTAAAGAGACCTTTTTCGCCCCAGAAGAAGCGGTCGGTGGTGTGCTCATTGCGACGCACATTCACCAGAGCGGGGGGAACGATGCCTGATTCGGCGATGTAGCGGCGAGCAGCCGTCACGGGCTTGTACTCACCGGTTTCGATGTTGTGAACGCCGACATGGGCCAGAACTCGCTGGCCGGCAAGCCGGCGGCGGCTTACGCGCTTACGCTTTTTGGACATAAGAAGAAACCCCGAAGGGCGGAGGGGACGAAGAGAGGAAGACGGGAAGCCTTCAGCAACGCCCAAACCACTGACAGCCCAAGGTGACAGCAAAGCGAGCGTTGGCGTTCTATCCAGCAAAGAGACGCATCTCTACTGCTGTAACCTCGGCACAACAAAGTTGCAACCAGAGGCAGAAGCCACCGCCGTGCTGCCTGCGTCAGGCCGCTCGGTATTGGTCGATACTCAAAATCTTAAGACTTTTTCTCGGATTTGAACCAAGTCTCCGAGAAAGATCTTTTTGAAGGCCGTGGATCAACCCCAAACCGCCGCATAGATGCAAGTCTCCAAGCGGTTTCTCGCGCTGCTGAAACAGCAACTTGCCCAATTCGCAGATCGTCCTGACCTGCGGATGCTGGTGGTCTATGCGGCACTCCCCAGCGCCAACGGAGAGCCCTCGCTGCTCTCGATTGGTGAATGGCCACAGACGGCCCTGGCCCTCCAAAACGGCATGAGCGAACCGGCGCCGGCGCCAGGCAGCACACGCCGCTGGCTCGCCCTACGGGATGGCCCCCTGCTGCTTGGAGCCCTGCGGATCGATACGGACTGCTGGCCCTGGCCGGCGCCCCTCAGCGATCGACTCGAAGCCACCGCGCTCTGCCTCACCGAAGCGCTCAAGCTCGATCTGGAGCAACAACGACTCGGGCGGCAACTAGCCCTCAGGGATGACCAGCTGAAGCTGCTGGTCCACCAACTGCGCAATCCGCTGGCCGCCCTGCGCACCTTTGGGCAACTGCTCAGGCGACGCCTTGAGGGCGACAGCGCCAACCAGGCGCTGGTGGACAACCTGCTGAGCGAGCAACACCAGATCAATCGCTACCTCGAGTCGATTGACCAGCTGACCCAAACGCCGCTGCTCCCCCCCGCCGAAGGTGAACTGCAACCCCTGCTGCTGCCGCCGGCCTTCAGCCGTGAGGACCTTCGCTCCCTCAACCAGGTGCTGGAACCCTTGATTGAGCGCGCGGCCGGGACCGCCGCCCTGCAGGGCAGGCGATGGGCTCCGCCGGGTGAACTCCCCACCCTGCCGTGCAACGCCGCAGCCGTCTCCGAGATCGTGGCCAATCTGCTGGAGAACGCCTTCCGCTACAGCCGGGCCGGCGGCTGCGTGGGCCTGAGCTGCCTCGAGCAAGGCGACACGCTGAGGTTGGCGGTTTGGGACGAAGGTCCCGAAATTCCAGAGGCGGAACGGGAGCAGATTTT
>JAAZUZ010000077.1 GCA_018623875.1 Synechococcus sp. HW_metabat.21 | reverse complement strand
TCACGATGCCGAGCATCGCCATCCGGCCGTTGAAGCGCTCAACGTTCTGGAGCTGTTGCTGGTGAATTTGCTCTTCGGCGCGGTTCTGGCACCACTGGTCGGTGACTTGGTTGGTGTTCATGACTGTTGAGGAGCGGGTTTGAGCAGCGAGGCGGCGATCCAGCCGACGAAGAGAAGGAGTGCGGTCAGCGCCATCGTTATTTGCGGGTGGGGCCCAGATCGCTGGGGCGGGAGAGGACGTACACCACCCCGGCGGTGAGGAGAGCGCCCATGACAACCATCGCGGTGATGGCCATCCCGTAGTCGGCTTCCATGGCGGTGTTGCGAAACGTAAAGCAAATGTAACTGTATGTAACTGGCTTTGGCAAGCTGTTGGGTTGGCTCGACAGTCCCGTCAGCTGCTGCGGCGCGCTGTGTTTCGCTTCCTCTTCAACCTGCTCTGGTTTGTCCTGGGCGGATTGGTCATGGGCCTTGGTTGGTGGCTCGCTGGTCTGCTCTGTGCCATCAGCGTTGTCGGCTTGCCCTGGGCTCGCTCCTGCTTCGTGATTGGCAATTTCTCCTTCTGGCCCTTCGGTCAGGAGGCGATCTCACGCCAGGCTCTGACCGGCCGCCACGATTGGGGCACCGGTTCCCTGGGGACGCTCGGGAACGTGATTTGGTTCCTCGTGGCGGGCTTGTGGCTTGCGATTGGTCACCTGACCTCAGCCTTGGCCTGCTTCCTGACGGTTGTGGGGATTCCCTTTGGCCTGCAGCACATCAAGTTGGCCCAGATTGCGCTGGCTCCGGTCGGGATGACAGTCGTCCCGAAGCGTTGAGCTGGGTTCATCCCAGAGGGACGCCTTCAACAGTCCCGCGATTCCCCAGATCAATTCGATGGGATCGGTGAGCAGGAGCACGGAGCCAGCGTCTGGTCCCAATCCCTAGCGACGCCCATCGGCTTTCCTTGCCGCTTGCAGGGTTTGTGTTCCGCTTTGCGGCGGCGTGGCTAGGACGAGGGTCCACCCCTCGCTCGCCATGCCTCGGCGCTATCAGGTCTGGAGTTGCAATGCCGATGCGGCTGGCCCGCACTCGGTGCAGGCGGAAAACCGTGAGCAGGCCTTGGCCCAGGCGCGTCGCTCCCGGCCTGGGGAGCCCTTGGTGGTGGTGGATGCGGAGCTGATGGAGCTAGCGCATCCGGTCGCTCGTGAAGGCGGCCACCATCCAGGCCAAGAGGCTCAACACGGCGGCTCCAAAGGCCAAAAAGGCCAATAAAACGTGTTCCATGGATCCCTTCTAGGACGCGCGCCCATGAAGCGTTGCTCGTGGCTAACCCCTTTGGCCCTGGCTGGCCTGTGCGCCAGCTTCCCTTTGGCGCTCCAGGCCCACGACGGCCACGGGGCAGCTGCGCTTGGTGTTGAGGTGACGGAACTCGCCAGCTCCAGCAAGGAGTGGGATGGCCGAACCCTGCCCCGCTATCCAGACGGTCAACCCCAGGTCAAGGTGCTGCGCATCACGATCCCGGCCGGGGTGCGTCTGCCGCTGCACTGGCATCCGGTCATCAACGCCGCTGTGATCCTTAAGGGGGCCTTGTCCCTGGAGTTGGCCGACGGTTCCAGTCGCACCTTTCGCGAGGGTGAGGCCTTGATCGAGGTGGTGAACACCATTCATACAGGCCGTGCCCTGGGGACGCAGCCTGTCGAGCTGGTGGTGTTCTACGCGGGTGTCGAGGGCTCCCCTACGACGGTCTTGACGACCACGGCCCAGCCCCCGCGCTAGCCCCTGGGTTGCTGGCGGCTTGGTGCCACATCAGCAGCGTTGCGAACTCACGGTTGGCGCGCTCGCTGTCGCTGGCGCACTGCTGGCGAAGCCAGGCACAGCGGGCCAAGTGCGCCAGGTCGGAGGCTGGAAGGCTGATGGCGATGATCCTTGCAACCCGCTAAGCCTGTCAGATCTGAGCGGTTGTTGCCCCGTCGGTTGGCGTTTCGACCAGGCAGGATGCAGCGGTTGCGGCGAAGCCGGTGAAAGAGATCAGTCTTTGGGAGTGGCTCCTGCGCGCCTCCGGCAAGATCGCGGCGGTGTCCGGCGTCATTGGCCTCTTGGTCTGGCTGACCTGGGTGATGCTCGACGTCAAGAACATGCAGTCGGGCTTCACCCTTCCCTACTGAAGGGGTGCTGACGGTGCAGGGTGTCTTCCTCCGCGCGCGCCTTGGCGCTCCGCCAGCTCTGTGATCCTGGCCTCGGCCTGAGCTGGGGCAGCGTGTTTGTTGCTACTTGCGGACCTTTAAAAAAGCTGACGCTTAGGACCAGCGGCTGGGGTCACGGCTGATCGGCAGCTGTCCGAGTGGAGAGGTCTGCAGAAGATCGGCGCTGATAGTGCTGCAGATCGAATCCATCGGCACGCAGAAGCTGCTGCCGTCCTGATCAAACGGACCTTCGACGTAGGAGCCGATCCGCTCGGCGGTGATGAAGCCCAGAAAGAGAACGGCCCCCGTCCAGGCGGAATCGCGACTCGCAAAGCTCGCGAAGAGGGCATAGCCGTAGACCCAGCAGATCAGGCGGATGAAGACGTCGTAGGTCGGCGGCAGTGGGGTGTTGCGAATCCGCTGCAGGCCACCCAGGGAATTCAGGAAGGCCGTGCTGCAGCGCAGCAGGGCATCGCGTCCCCAGTCGTTGATGGCCCCGTGGCTGTAGAGGTCCCCCACCAGTTGCGCCCGATGTCTCAGGCTCTGCTGGAGGGTGATGTCTTCGGCGAGTCCCAGGCTCCGGGTGAGTGCATCGACGTGGGCCCGGGCGTCGCTGCGCCAGAGGCCCCTGAGTTCAAAGTTCAGGACCCAGCACTGCAGGACCTGGAGTGCGACGAGTTCTTGTTGTTGCCGTCGCCAGTACTCCTCGCCGCCGATCAGGGTTTGCAGGGTGTCGCGCCACTGCCGAGCCTCGTTAGTGATGGCTCCCCAGAGCACCCGCGCTTCCCACCAGCGGTTAATCGCCTGGGTGTTCCGAAAGCCCACGAAGATCGAGACCGCGATACCCAGCATTGAGAGGCCGGCCCCATCAATGACCGAGAGGTCTTGGATCTGGGGGTCGGCTTTGATCGCTAGGGCCACGCCGCAGAGCGCCAGCACCAACAGCAAATCCAGGCGCATGCGCAGCAGCAGTTCCCACAGCACCCAAGGGATGTTGCGGCGGGCCATCTTGGGCGGCTGACTCACAGGGGATCGCTGGGCTGGTTTGATCATCCTTCCCCCGCTTCAGCTCGACCATGTCTGATTGGACGCCGACTCCGGAGCAGTGCGACGGCGTGATCGCGCGCACGTTGGAGTTTTTTCGCGATGAGTGCGATGAGCTGCAACAGGAGCTGGGTTGCCCTCGGCCCTTCATCGCCGAGTTGCTCACGGCCCTGGCCCAGACCTACGCCGACTGAACTGCCCCCATCTGGGGGTAGGCCACCGGCTGAGCGCGGATCGAGAGTGACTCCATCAGAGGACGGGAGGGCGTGATGAAAGCCCTGAACAAACCGGGAGTGAGCGAACCGGCGCGCGGCGATTGTTTGGGTTCCACCTGCATGAAATGGACCGCGAGCGGCGAGCTCTCGGAGTTCGATCTGCATCGGGTGATGGAGCGCCTGGCTTGCGTTGACGAGAACCTGGATGCGATCGACAGCGCCCAGCCAGCGCGCTAGAACTTCTGTACTAGTTCAAGGGTTGGTCGGTGCCTGCTTTTCTCTTGGTGCGCGTCGGTGATGTGGTGCTGGTTGAGCCCCCTGAGCAGGACTGGTGGGTCGGTCAAGTGATTCACCGCGAAGGCGGGGCCAGGGACAATGGCAACAGCTTTTTTCAGATCGCCTGCGTGGATACGGGGGTGATTCGAACGGTGAACCCCAACAGCGTCACCGGCGTTGTGAAGCCTTCCTCAGCTCACGCCTGTTCAGCCGCTTGACCCTCGTTCCGGCCCTCTTTTCTGCTGACTAGGCCACCAGGTGGATCGTGAAATTGATGGCCAGCCAGGCGGCGGTCAGGGCAATCACGAGGGGCAGCACACCTTTGATGGTCTCGAGGACCTCGTGGCGAAGGTGCTCGCGTTGCTCGGGTGAGCTGGTCATGGCGGCCTGGGGGGAGGAGTTCCCCAGGCCTAAAAGCGTCAATGGCGCCTTGGCATGAGTACGAACACGGGTCAGCCCAGGGCCAGTAGCGGTTGACCGACGCCAGCAAAGAGGCTTGCGGTGACGCCGCCCACGAGGAGTCCGGCGAGGGATTCCCACGAGAGGATCCGGAAGGTGGGTGGGTTGGTCTCGCGTTGCGGATCGTTCACGGTGGTGTGCAGAAGCTCGCCCAGAATCGGCAGCCTGTGGTCTCCAAACGGTTGTGCTGATCACCGTTTTCTGGGATTGAGCACATACACCTATGCAACAAACCCCCCAGCGTTCGGCGGGAGCGCTGGAGGGTTGTTGTTGGGGGCCTCAAGGGGGGGCGGCCCCCGTTTGGAGTGCGGGTTGGTACTCGACCGCCTCCAAAACCGTTATGGCTTGGCGCCTGGGTGAGGAGCCATAGGCACATTCACCGGTTCTAAAAGATGCCGAGTGTCTTCTTCTTGCAGTAGCCCGCTCCAATGTTCATCCAGCCGGAACGGCAAGGCTTGCCGTTGGTGGGCGCCACTTCGTAGTAGATGGGCGAGACGCAATGGCTCCCCAGATCGTTGACGTAGCCCAGCGGACATTGGTCGTGCCCGGCCGCCTTCGGAATGCGTTTTTGCGCCCAGCTCGGGCTAGCGGCGCTGAAGGAAAGCAGCAGCAGGACGCCGCTGCTCAGGCTGAGGGTCGCGCGTCTCACGGGGCCGGGTCGACTGAAATCAAGCTAGGCAGGCTTCCCTGATCTGGCCGCCAGCTGGTGGCTGCGGGCGCATTGCAGCGCCTCGAGCCTGGTTCGGCAGATCTCCACGCCGATGAAGCGGGTGATGGCGAGCCGTCCGAGTCGTTCCCGGTAGCGCTCCTGGGGGACCGCGATGATGACTCGCCGTCCTTGGCGTGTGGCATCGCGGCAGACCGCGTCGATGGCCAGGGAAGCCGTGACCCCCAGATGGGAGACGGCCGTGAGATCGAGGATCAAGGTGGCGTAGGCAGCGCTTTCTTGGAGAAGCTGCGTCAGGTAACGGCTGGCCCCAAAGCTCAGCGGGCCCGCCAGGTTCAAGAGCGCAAGCTCACTGCCGGCCTCCCGCAGCAGCGCTTGCTCCTCGACAGCAAGCTTCAGGGCGTTGGGATCTCCATCGCCGCCCGCAATCCGTTGGCTGCTTTTTTGCAGGGCATCGGCCTGGTCCTTGATCGTGATCACGTTGGCTAGCGAGACCCCGATCACCACGGCGGTGACGAGATCCCAAAAGACCGTGAGCAAGAGAACCAGCCACATCAGGCCCGTGGCTTTCCAGGACAGGCGCGGGGCGCGCTTGAGGAAGCTCCAGTCGACGATCTCCAGGCCCACATGCAGCAGGATTCCCCCCAGGACGGCCAAGGGGATGCCGGCCGCGAAGGGACCCGCCCCCAGGGTCACGATCAGCAGGGCCAGCGAGTGCACCATCCCGGAGAGGGGCGTCCGTCCACCGGCCTGGACGTTGGTGACGGTGCGCATCGTCGCGCCCGCTCCAGGTAGCCCACCGACGAGGGCGGCGGCCATGTTGCCGAGGCCCTGGCCGATCAGTTCACGATCGGAGCGATGTTGGGTTCGAGTGATGTTGTCGGCTACCAGGGAGGTGAGCAGCGAGTCAATCGAGCCCAGGACGGCGAGGGTGATCGCATAACCGCCCAGGAGGCGGACGTCATCGAAGCGCAGCTCCGGCCAGCGCAGGGTCGGCAGGCCCTGGGGAATGGCCCCCAGGCGGGGCAGGGCGTTCTCCGGCAGCAGGGTGCTGAGGGCCGAAATCACAACCAAGGCCACCAGAGGGGCCGGGATCCAGCGGTTCCAGCGCCGGGGGTAGACGCGGATCAGGGCAAAGGTCAGGCAGCCAATCAGCAGGGCCAGGCCGTTCAGGTTGGTCAGTTGTGCGGGGAGCGCCCCCAGGATTTGGGGGATGGTGCCCTTGAGGTTGAGCCCCAGCAGGATCGGCAGCTGCAGCACAACCACGATCACGCCGATCCCAGACATGAAGCCGGAGATCACCGAATAGGGCATCTGCACGATGTATTGCCCCAGGCGGAACAGCCCGAAGAGCACCTGCAGTCCACCGGCTAAAAGCGCCACGGTGAAGGCCACCGCCAGGCCCGCCTCCGGGCCATAGCGACCGACCAGTGCCGTAATGACCGCGGCCATGATCACGGTCATCGGGCCAGTGGGGCCTGAGACCTGGGAGGGGGTACCCCCCAGGGGGGCGGCGATGAAGCCCAGAACAATCGCGCCCCAGAGGCCGGCAATCGCTCCGGCCCCTGAGGTCAAGCCAAAGGCCATAGCGAGGGGCAGCGCCACCACGGCGGTTGTGATGCCGCCGGTGATGTCTCCGCGCCAGTTCTTCAGCCAGGGCTGGCTCCAGGTTCGACTGGGTCGCCAGACCTTGGACTCGGGGGGCTCGCGGAAAGGAGAGCGCATGCTGCAGCCGCGGTCAGCTTCCTTCAGGATGCCGAGGGTGGCCTCGCTGTCAGCCGTTTCGCAAGCCGTTGTTGGGTGGGGGCCAGGATCAGCAAAGAGAGGCCCCCGAGTTGGAGAGCGGGCGCAGGGCGATCGCTTCCAGCACTGTTATGACGCCGAGTCGCGGCCCCTCGTCATGAGTGGAAATGCCTATTGGTCGTCGCCATTCAGGCTGCCGCGGGTTGGCGTGGGGCGTTTGCGAATCGTCAGCGGGCGATTGCCGAACTGCCGCCGGGCCAGGGTGAAGGCGTGTCCCTCGCTGAAGGCAATCAGGTGCAGTTCTGAATTCCCATCCGGGAAGTGAACGGTGAGATCAAAACAGGGCACAGCAGATGCCGATCGGTCACATTTCCACGTCGTAGCCATGGGGGCTGGCTGGCGTCAGCTATTCCGGGACTTCGCTCTCCTTCTGGTGGCGCGGCTGATAGCCCTGGGCTTCGGCCAAATAGCGCAACCAGACCTGGCTCTTGCGATCGGGCATCCCGGCTGCACCGATCAGGCCGAGGGGTCCAAAGATCAGCCCGGCCCAAAACCATCGGGCGCCCCGTCTGGCTTTGGCCCGCGCGATTGATGCCGAGATGAAGCCGCAGGGCAGGCAGACCACCAGGAAGCCGATCACGTAGCCCATGGCTGAATCCTCAACTGCTTCTCTCTTAGCAACAGCTCCAGGAGGTCATCGGGGGACGCTTGGATGGAGCGTGCGCAGAGGCTCTAGTGCCAGCACTACAGAACGGTTGGGCGGAACTCGCTGCTCTGACGTTGGCCTTTGTGGTGTTGCAAATCTGGTGGCTCACGGCCATCAGCCGCCGGCGCCGTCTGGCGCAGCCGTTGACG
>JAAZUZ010000076.1 GCA_018623875.1 Synechococcus sp. HW_metabat.21 | reverse complement strand
GGCGCTGAACGGGCCCGACCAACAGCAGGCTGAGCCCGCAGGTCAGAGCCGTTGCCAGCCAAAGGCTGACGCCGTGGCCATGGCGATCCAGCAGAACCCCGGCCACGAGGGGGGCGGCAAAGGCGCTCAGGGCAAAGCATTGGGAGAAGAGGGCCATCGCCAAGCCGCCATGGCCCTTGGGACTGAGCTCGATGACCGCCTCCGTCGCGGTCGGGAGAAACGCGGCTTCCCCGAGGGCGACCACCGCCAGGGCGATGACGACCAGCGCAATGCCGTGATGGCTGAAGGCTGAGGCCGCCAGTAGCAGGGTCCCGCCGCTGAAGCAGACCAAGCTCATTCCGAGCCCCACCCCCACCGGGCGCAGGGCCAGGGCCCGTCCCACGGGCCATTGGATCAAGACCAACAGGCCCAATTGCAGGCCGATGAGCAGGGCGCTCCAACTTTCCGGTTGCCCGGCTCGGTTCAGGCCGCCTCGCACCAGGTCCAAGGGCAGGGCGCTCTGCATCAAGGCGGGCATCGAGGTGGCGACCACCGAAATGGCCAACATGGGCACCAAGGCTGGAAGCCATTGCCGCAAGGGGAGTTGCCCCCCGGCGCTGTCGCTTGCTTTCTCGGCCCGGGGTAGGGGTTTCAGCAGCAGCAGCGCCGCCAGGGCGACAACCGCTGCGATATCAATCCAGTAGACGCCGCGCAACAGCCCCGCTGCCGCCAGCAGGGATCCCGAAAGCGTCCCGCTGGCAACCCCAAGGGCATCGGTGCTGCGCACGAGGGCGTAGCCCTTGGCCGACGGCAGTGGATGGGCGCATTGCGGCACGGCGAGTTCAACGGCCGGCCAGTAGAGGCCGCCGGCCATGCCGATGCAGAGCTGGCCAGCGACGTAACCCGCCATGGTGCTGGCTTGCAGCAGGAAGCCATCTCCGGCGAACCCGCAGGCCGCCGCGAGCAGAACGGGCAGGCCGCAGCTGCGGCCTTGGTCGAGCAGGGCCCCGCTGACGAAGCGCCCGATCGTCCCAGCCAGGGCGGCGAGGGCTAAGCCCAGTCCAATTGAGGCGGCGCTGAACTCCTGTTGGTGAAACACCATCGGAGTGAGATACAAAATCCCCCCTGCGCCAAAACTGGCCACCAGGCGAACAGTGGCCAGTTCCCGCAATGCCGGGGGAAACTGGTGCCACCAGCTCCAGCCTGTTGCCTGCATCCGTGGTTGAGCCAACCCGCTTGCGTCGCCGCCGTGCACTGTGCAGCAGTCTGCTGGCCGGTGTCCTCTCCTTCGGATCGCTGCTGTCTCTGCCCTTGCGGGCCGCCGAAGAACTGGACATCCGCCTCGATGGACTGGATCTCCCCCTGAACCTCGCCGAGCTTGAGCGCTGGAGCCGTGATCCCGAGGCCCGCTCCGGTGAGCTGCGGGTCTGGCTCAACTTGTTGGACCCCCAAAGCCAAGCGCAGTTGCATCAACTGCTGAACACCGCATTGGTGCAGCAGCGCAGCTTTACCCAGCAGATGATGCGCAGCTGGGCCGGTCAGCGCGTTGCCGAAGAGTTGGGTGTCCTGCTCAGCACGGAGAACGGCAACGCCGGCCCCCTGGTGCTCAGCACCTTAAACGCCCTGCTCAAAGAGCAGCAGCAGGTGACCGTCCTGGAGTTGATGCGGGCGCTTCCGGTCCGGCAGCTCACGATCAACCTCGACGGCCTTCTCCAGTTGGCCCAGGGCTGGCAGCAGCAGTTGTTTGAGCAGAAGGTGGCCCTGCAGGCGTTGCAAACCCTGCCGATCCCCCAAGGCACGCCGCTCTTGCCCCTCTCCGACGGGGTCTTGCTGGAGCAGCAGGGCTCGGCAGCTGATCGGCCGCCGCAGCGCTGGCGTCTGCCGGTCTCCCATCGCCAGGAGGACCTGACGCTCGAGCTCTGGCCTGTCCCTGGCGCGACCACCTGGGTGCTCTTGATGCCCGGTTTGGGGGGAAGCACCGATCAACTGCGCTGGTTGGCCCAGGCCCTGCATGAGCGGAAGTGGCCCGTGGTGCTGCTGGATCACCCCGGCAGCAATGAGCTGGCGGTGCGTGAGCTCGTCCAGGGCCGCCGCTTGCCCCCCGGTGCCGAGACCCTTCCTGGGCGCGTCCAGGACCTGCAGGCCGTTGTGGCTGCGGCCCACTCCGGTGGATTGCCCCAACTGGGGCAGCGGGTGGTGCTGATGGGCCATTCCTTGGCCGGGCTGACGAGCCTCTTGGCGGCTGGTCTGCGTCCCGAGCCTGGTCTGCGGCGCCGCTGCGACCGATCGCTGGCCGATCTGCCGCTGATCAATCTCTCGCGCCTGCTGCAGTGCCAACTTCCCGAGGTGCCCCTACCGGCGTTGCAACCGCTGGCCCAGCCCATCGCGGGTGTGGTCACCCTTAACGGTTTTGGCAGCTTGCTCTGGCCCCATCGCGGTTTGCGGGGGCTCGAGGCGCCTGTGTTGATGCTGGGCGGGAGCCTGGATCTGATCACGCCCCCCCTCAGCGAGCAGCTGCGCTTGTTCCTGCCCGATCCCAATCCCCGCAGCCGTTTGGTGCTGCTTGAGGGGGCCAGCCACTTCTCCCCGGTTCGTATGCAGCCCAGCAGTGAGGCGCCCCTGTTCAAGTTCGGCGAGGAGTGGGTTGGCGTGGATCCCGCGCGCGTTCAGAACTTGATCTTGAGTTTGAGCAGTGAGTTCCTTTGGGGCTTGGATCAAGGCGGAGTGAAACGGGACCTACCGCCCCAGCGCCGGGACCTGGGTGGGGTGAGCGCCTATGTGCTTGATCACGAGCTGGCCAAGCTCTGGGAAAGCCGCATCGCGCTCAGAACTTCACGCGTGGATCCAGCAGGGCCACCAGCAGATCCACCAGCACGCTGACCGCCACCACGAGGCTGGCCACCACCACGACAATCCCCTGAACGACCGGGTAGTTCCGTTGGCTGATGGCTTCCTGGAGCCGGTAGGCCACCCCAGGCCAGGAGTAGGTCACCTCGATCAGCAGGGCCCCACCGATCAAAGACGCCACGGTGATGCCGGCAATCGTCAGCACCGGCAGCAGGGCATTGGGGAGGGCATGGCGAAGCACCACCCGGGTTTCGCTGAGGCCGCGGCTGCGGGCCGCCTCCACGTAGTCGGAATCCAAAGCCCGGCGCAGATTCAGGCGCAAGGCGTTGGCAAAAATGCCGCTGAGCAGGATCCCCAGGGTGCTGGCCGGGAGGACGAGATGCCGGATCGCGCCCCAAAACTGTTGGCCGTTGCCCTGCAGCAGGCTGTCGAGCAAGTAGAAGCCACTGCCTTCCGGCGGGATCAAGGTGGCTGGGAAGCGCCCGCCGACCGGGAGCCAACCCAGCCAGACCGCGAACACCAGCTGCACCATCATCGCGGCCCAAAAGGGGGGCATGGCGTAGGTGCCGATGCCATAGAGCCGGGCGGAGAGGTCGAGCTTCCCCTCCGGCCTGGCGATCCCGCTGAAGCCCACGGCAAGCCCGACAACCGCCGCGATCAGCAGCGCCGTCAGACCGAGTTCCAGGCTGGCGGGAAGGCTGCGGGCGATCACCGCGGTGACCGGTTCCTGGTTGGTCAGGGACGTCCCGAGTTGGCCGTGCAGCAGGTCGTTGAGGTACTGGCCGTACTGCACTGGCAGGCTTTGATCGAGCCCCAGTTGCTGCCGTAGGGCTTCCCGGGCGGCCTGCGGAGCCCGGGGGCCGAGCAGGGCGTCGATCGGATCGCCAGGGGCGACCCGCAGCAGCAGGAACACCAGGCTGGCGATCAGCCAGAGCATCACGGGGACGAGGGCCAGGCGACTGAGCAGGTAGCCCCAGAGGTGATGGCGTCGGCTCATGGCTTCACCAGCTCCAACGCCTGCAGGATCACCCGGCCGGACCCATCAAATTGGGGTGCGCTCAGGTTCCGTTGGCCCCAGGCACGGGCATTGACCTGCCAGAGAGGAACAAACGAGGCGCCCTTGGCGGCCATCCCCTGGACGGTCAGCAGGCTGCGTTCGCGGGCCGCTCCCGTGCTGCTCTCACTGGCCTGAAGCTGCCCTTGGAGACCGGGCGCCGTCCAGAAGCTTCCCGAGTCCACGCTGCTGCCTGCGAGGCAATGGTCGCCCTCGCGCTTGCGGCAGCCCAGCAGGGGGGCGAGGTAGGTGTCGGGGTCGGGGTAATCCCCGATCCAGTCGTAGGTGATCATCGGGAAGACGCCTTGGGCCAGTTGCCGGTAGGCGCTCGTGGATTCCACCCCGGTGATCTCCAGCTGCACACAGTCCCCCAGGTCGCGGCGCAGCTGGGCCTGCCAGGTGAGGGCAAAGAGGCGATCGGAGGCGTGGTTCGAGCGGAAGGTCAGCGGCAGCGTCAGCCGTTTCCCGTTGCAAAAGCCGGCCTGCCCGTAGAGCGCCCGAGCGGCCTTCGGGTCATAGGCCGGCCAGCTGGGTGGGCTGGAGCCCGCTAGGGGTGGCGGCACAAGGGAGCGCAAGGGTTCACTCAGGCCGAAGCTCACCCGCTGGCTAATCAGCTGGCGATCCAGGCTCAGAGCTACCGCCTGCCGCACGTCCTGGCGCTGAAAGGGGCTGCGTTGGCTGTTGATGGCCATCAGGGCGATCTCGATTGCCGGACCAGCTCCGCTGACGAGCTCCCCGCGGGCCACGCGGGCATCGAGGGCCTGCTGTTGGTCGCTCTCGAGTCCACTCGAGATCAGGACGTCCACCTCGCCGCTGACCAGGGAGCCGAACAAGGCGGTGGAGTTGCTCAGGGTGATCAGGTGGATCCCGGCGTTCTTGGCTGGCGTGCCCCAGTAGTCCCCAAAGGGCAGCAACTGCTGTTTGCGCGGGCTGTAGCTCGCCAAGCGGTAGGGACCGGTCCCGACAAACCGCCCCGTCAGGGAGCGTTCGCTGTAGTCCCGGTAGGCGGTGGGTGAAACCGGGGTGAAGGTGATCGAACTCAGCAGCGCCGCCAGGGCGCGGAAGGGCCGCGTCAGGCGGAGCTCAATCGTGTAGGGCCCGACGCTGCGCACCGATGCGATGCGGTCGTCCAGCAGGTAGCTCAGTTTTCCCAGCCGGCGGAAGCGATTGAGGTTGAACACCATCGCTTCGGCATCGAAGCGGGTTCCGTCGTGGAAGCGCACGCCCTGGCGCAGGGGAATGCGAGCGCTGAGGCCGTCGGCGCTGAATTGCGGCAATGCCGTCGCCAGCCTGGGTTGGAGTTGCCCTTGCCGATCGGCGGCGTACAGGGGGTCGCCAACGGCGCTGAGGAGTTGCGTTCCGGCTAAGAGATAGACATCGACCGGATCGACGGAATCGAGGCTGCTCTTGTTGGCCACCACCAGTTGCCCGGCGGGGTGGGGGGGCTGGCAGCCCATCAACAGCTGCAGGGCCGGCAACAGGGCCAAAAGGCCGGCAGCAGCGGGGAGGCGAGTGATGGGGCGCTTGGCTTCAGCCGCCCCATTCAAGCCCCAAGACTTCAATTTGCGGGGGTCGTGGCTTGGTGCCCCTCGAGCTGTTGCAGGGAAATTTCAAAGACGGGGCAGCCATGGCGAGCGAGGGGCCAGCGCCGCACCCAGCACCGGTTGTGGCTGTCATCAATGCCAACCACTTGGTACGTGTGCGAATCGCTGACGAGGGTGACGCAATCGCCTTGATGGAAGGGGGTAACTGAGGTCATGGCCAACGGAGGGGTGAGGCCGAAGCGCAAACCAGCTGACCTGCCCAGGGTTCCGCGTCGTCTGCGCTCAAAACGTTCGCTGAGCTACACAGTGGCGGTTGGGTCAGGGGAACGGCACCAACCGATCCCCTGACTCTGGCCCAGGTGCCCCTGGGGGTGCCACTAGAGCGTGGGCAGGCAGGCCGCAACGGCCTTCACCTCTGGCAGGGCCTTGATGGCCTCCATCGCCTGGGCGAAATGTTGCTGTTTCACCTCATGGGTGATCACCACGATTTCGGCGTCGGCCGCATCCCCGGTGGTTTCGAACTGGACGATCGAGCGAATCGAGACGCCCTGATCGCCAAAGCAGCTGCCAATGCGGCCGATCACCCCGGCTTCGTCACCGGTTTGCAGGCGCAGGTAGTTCCGTTGAACGGTCTCGCCGTCATCCACCAGGGCGCAGTTGCGCCAGCGGTTGGCGGCCAACAGGGGGTCGAGTCCCCCGTTGTTCCCCGTTGCAGCGCGGATGCCGGCGATGTTCAAGATGTCCGCGACCACGGCGGATGCGGTGGGGCCAGACCCCGCTCCGGGGCCGTAGAACATCACGCGACCGACGGGGTCGCCTTCCACCAGGATCGCGTTGTTCACGCCATGGACCCCGGCGAGGGGGTGATCCTTCGGCAGCAGGGTCGGGCTCACCCGCACATCCAGCTGGACGGTGCCATCGCTGGCCGTGCCGAGGTTCTTGGCTTGGGCGACGAGCTTCACCACATAGCCGAGTTGCTCGGCGTAGGTCACATCGCTGCCATCCAGGCGATCAATCCCTTCGGTTGGAATCGCCGCCCGCTCGATCGGTCCGCCGTAGGCGAGACCCGAGAGGATGGCGATCTTGTCGGCGGCGTCGCCACCGCCCACATCGGCGGCTGGATCGGCTTCGGCATAGCCCAGACGTTGGGCGTCGGCCAGCACCTCGGCGTAGGCCGCGCCCTCATCGGCCATTCGGCTGAGGATGTAGTTGGTGGTGCCGTTGATGATCCCGCTCACCCGCTGGATCCGGTTGCCCCCCAGCGACTGCTTAAGGGGTTCGATGATCGGGATTCCGCCGCCCACGGCGGCTTCGATCAGCACATAGACGCCTTTCTCGGCGGCGGCGGCCGCAATTTCTTCGCCATGGCGGGCGATCACAGCCTTGTTGGCCGTGACGACCGGTTTCCCGGCTGCAATGGCCGCGAGGATCAGGCTGCGGGCGGGCTCCAGGCCACCCATCACCTCAACGACGATGTCGACTGCGGGGTCATGCACGACCGCTTCAGGGTCGGTGCAGAGGATCTCGCTGGGGATCTCGATGGGCCGAGGGCGGTTCAGATCCCTGACGGCCACGCGTTTGAGCGCCAGATCTCCCACGAGCGGGTGGCGACCGTCAGGGGTCTGCAGGATTTCCGCAACGCCAGCTCCCACAGTGCCGAGCCCGAGCAAGCCGATGCCGATGGTCATCCTGTCGCCGATCTGAAAGGAGTGATCCTAGAAATCAACCTTCCCCGATTTACGCCGCGGAGGTCAGGGCGCTGGCTTGGGCCTGCATCATCTTGAAGATGTTCAGGAAGCCATTGGCCCGCGACGGGGTCAGGCTGGCCTGAAGACCCGTTTCACTCAAGAAGGCTGGGTCAATGCTGGCCATGGCGCTCGGATCGAGGCCCTCGGTTCCCTCGATCAGCAGGGCCAGCAGGCCTTTGGTGATCGCAGCATCGGAATCGCCTTGCCAATGGAGCTTGCCGTCCACCAGCTGTCCAACGACGTACACCTGGGACACGCAACCTTTGACTTTGAAGACGTCGTTGCGGAAGTCCTCCGGCAGGGGCTCCAACTTCTTGGC
>JAAZUZ010000075.1 GCA_018623875.1 Synechococcus sp. HW_metabat.21 | reverse complement strand
CAGCATGCGGCCGTCCTTCATGACCATCAGCTGCCGGGTCTGGCGATCCAGGACCAAATGCAGACCCTCCTGACTCTTGAGCTCAACAGGGATGCGCGAGAGGGCCACCGCATCACTGATCACTGGCGCCGGAGGGGGGATGGGGTCCGGTTGGCGCGCCTCGGCGACCTGGGGAAGCAGGGCCAAGGCCAAGGGCGCCAGGAGGGCGAAGCCGCTCGAGCGAGAGAACGTCACGAGCCAAACAGCAGTCTCACCTAGGACTAGCTACGAGACGCGGTCTGTGCTACGGCAGCCAGTCGGATCCTGAAAAATCAGGGGAGCGCTTCTCGAGGAAGGCATTTCTGCCCTCCTGTCCCTCCTCCGTTCGATAGAAAAGATGGGTGGCTTGACCAGCCAGTTCCTGGATCCCTGCCAGGCCATCGGTCTCGGCATTGAACGCCGCCTTGAGGCAACGGATCGCGGTCGGGCTGTGTTGCATCACTTCACGCGCCCAACGCACCCCCTCCGCTTCCAACTGATCGAGGGGAACCACCGCATTGACTAAGCCCATCTCCAAGGCTTCGTTGGCGCCGTACTGGCGGCAGAGGAACCAAATCTCCCGGGCCTTGCGCTGAC
The DNA here is from genome assembly GCA_018623875.1 of Synechococcus sp. HW_metabat.21. Taxonomy (GTDB): domain Bacteria; phylum Cyanobacteriota; class Cyanobacteriia; order PCC-6307; family Cyanobiaceae; genus Vulcanococcus. Next base: position 7,086 of record JAAZUZ010000075.1, on the reverse strand, counting down.
CGACGACCCGAGCGAGATAACCAGCACCAAATCCGCCATCGAAGCTGCCCACGCGGGGGCCTGTCTGGCCAAAACGGGCATTCTCGGCCGCCAGGCTGAGGTCACAAAGCAGGTGCAGCACCTGACCGCCGCCAATGGCGTAGCCCGCCACCAGGGCGATCACCACCTTCGGGAGGCTGCGGATCAGCCGCTGCAAATCCAAAACATTGAGACGGGGCAGACCGTCGTCACCGACATAGCCACCGTCGCCGCGCACGCTCTGATCACCGCCTGCGCAGAAGGCGTAGCCCCCATCGGGGGCCGGGCCAACGCCGCTGAAGAGAACAACGCCCACCTTGGGGTTGTCCCGCACCCGTGAGAACGCATCAAAGAGTTCGCTGACGGTCTTCGGACGAAACGCGTTGCGCTTCGTTGGGCGGTTGATCTGGATTCGAGCAATGCCCTCGTCGCTCAGATCAAACAGGATGTCCTCATAGGAGCCCTGGGGGATCCACTGCACGGCGGCCGCAGCGGCTGACATCAGCTGATGGCGAGTTGGACCATTGTGCGGCGCAAGGCCTGACGCAACGCGGCATCCGCCTGGCGATCAGTCCGCAGCACCAACAAGCTCAGGGTGTGCTCTTGCGCCCAAGACAACGACTCGGGTAACGCCTCCAAGCTCGTGACATCGCGGGAGGGAATGCCGTAGCCCGCGGCCCACCGCTGGTGGTCCAGGGCTTGGGGCATGGCGAAAAGCCGCTCAAAATCAAGGGCCGGGCGGATCGGCAATTGCTCGAAGATCCCTCCACCGCCGTTGTCGATCATCACCACCGTCAAGCGCGCACCACGCGCCTGAAGTTGCTGGTGCCAGAGCCATCCATTGGCATCGTGCAGCAGGGCCAGATCGCCACTCATCAGAAGAGTCGGTCCCGTGCTGCAGGCCAAGCCAGCCGCAATCGAGAGCGTGCCGTCAATGCCTGAGGCCCCGCGGAAGCCGTAGGTGCGGCGGCGAGGGGCATCCGCCGCTGAAAAGCTCTCCCAATCCCGAACGGGACTGCTGCTGGCGAGCATCAGGCCCCAATCAGCCGGGAGCAAACGGCTGAGGCAACGTGCCAATGCGGGCTCAGAAGGGGACGAACCGGCAAGTTCGGCATCCAAACGCCACTGAACGCGCTGGTCTGCGGCGAGCCACAGGTTTCGCCAGCGCTGGGCCTCGCTCGAGGGGCAGCCTTGCCGCTGGACCTCAGACAATTGCTGCCACCAGGACGCCAAGCCCATGGACCAGCGCGCCGTTGCGCTGCCCAGCGCATCGAGGTTGCGGGGGTCCCCCTCACTCACAAGAACCTGAGGGCCATCGCACTGCTGGATCCAGCCCTGGAGCCTTCGGCTGGCTGGGACCGGGCCCAGACGCAGCAGCTGGGGGGAGGGCGGCAAACGATGGCCATCCGCCAACAGCAGGTCATAGCTGTTGATGCACTCCAGCCCCGGCCAGCCCCGTAGGCCCGACAGCACATCCGCGAACACCGGCCAGCCAGTGCGCTGTTGCAGCGCGATGACAGCCGCGGCGAAACCAGGCAGGGCCTCAGCGCTACCGCGCCAGGGACCGGCCACCACCACGCCGGGTCGCTCGAAGTCCAACAGGGGAAGGGGGACCTCCGGCTCCGCAACGGCGTGATCGCCATGGACGTCTTCGAAAGCGAGCGAAGCCAGCTCTGACTGCAGCCGGCTGAGGCTTTCCGCGGGGGCATGGAGGGGCTCCTCAAAGGGGAGGTTGCAGTGCACAGGCCCCCAGGGAGAGGCCAACGCTGCGCTCCAGGCCTGGCGCGCCAGGTCCTGCAACCCCCCAGCGTCCATGGCCGCCAGGCCCCTGGAATCGCCCTGGAGAAAACTCCGGCACGAGGTGGCCAGGAACGTCTCTTGGTTGACCGTCTGATTGGCACCGCAATCCTTCAGCCGGCTTGGGCGGTCCGCACTGAGCACCAGCAGCGGGATCGCACCAAAATCAGCCTCGACAACGGCCGGCAACAGATTGGCCACCGCCGTCCCCGAGGTGGTCACCAGGGCGGCCGGAATGCCATCGCCTCGGCTCAAGCCCAGGGCGAGGAACGCAGCCGATCGCTCATCCACGCCGCAGTACAGGTCCAATCCCCGCTCGGCCAGCAGACCCGCCGCCAAGGCCAAGGGGGCGGAGCGACTCCCGGGACACAACACCAAACGCCGCAACCCCTGGCGTTGGAGCTCCAACAAGAGCCCAACGGCTGCCTGCAAATTCGCCTCGGCACTGCAGGGGTGGGGAGCAGGAAGGGGCACCGCAGCGGGCCGTTGATCAGGATGTGGCGATCATGACGGCCCAAGCCCAACGCATGGAGACACCGCCGCAAGCACCTGGGTCTGCCGCAAAGGGTTGGAGGTCCGTCCTGGTCTGGCTGGGCCTGGCCCTGGTTCTGCGCTGGACCGTGCTGGAACCGCGCTGGATTCCCTCGGGCTCGATGCTGCCAACCCTGGAACTCAAGGACCGGATCCTCGTGGAAAAGGTCAGACCGAAGCTCAGATCCGGCGTCCCAACGGGAAGCATCGTTGTCTTTCGCGCCCCGGAGCAACTGGTAGCGGCCGGCTACGACCCAACAGCAGCCCTGATCAAACGGGTCATCGGCCAAGCCGGGGATGTGGTGGAGGTGCGCGACGGGATGCTGCTGCGCAATGGCAAGGCGGTCTCTGAACCCTGGCGCCGCGAAGCGATCGACTACGCCTTCGGACCGGTCACCGTTCCCGATCACCACCTGCTGGTCTTGGGGGACAACCGCAATGCCAGCCTTGATTCCCACGTCTGGGGCCCCCTGCCCGAGCAGGATTTGATCGGCACGGCGGTGCTCCGCTACTGGCCCTTGAACCGTGCCGGCCTCATTCGGTTCCCCGCCCAAGGGGCCGACAATCAGCTGGGGTAGGGTGCAAACCTGACGCGGAGCACGCCGGAATGTTTAACCCGGAGTTCCTGACCAGCGACAGCGAACCCATCAGCGGCAACTCCCTGATTCAGTACCTGCAGGAACAGTCCCCGGACGTATTGCAACGCGTGGCTCGCTCGGCCAGCGGCGATATCCAGGACATCATTCGGCACAACGTCCAAGGCTTGCTGGGGATGATCCCTGGCGAACAATTCGACGTCAAAATCACCGCAAGCCGCGACCACCTTGCGGGGCTGCTGGCTTCCGCAATGATGACCGGCTATTTCCTGCGCCAAATGGAACAGCGGATGGAGCTTGAAGCCACCCTGTTCGACGACGGCGGCGCCGATGCTGACCCCGGCGAACTCCGGCTCTAGGCCTTAAACGGACTCCTCACTGGGGACCACGCCGGTGCTCAGCAAAAGCCGGTCAATGGAGGCGAGGTAATCCCAATTCCCCTCCGATGGAGCCCATTGGCGCGCCTCGAACGCCTCGGCGAGTGCGGCGATCTGGTCATTGGAGCAGGGAACCGGAGCGTCGTAGTGGGCGGGCACCAGCCAGCGCACCTCCGGCAGGTGGGCCAACTCCTTCAGCCAACGGACCACAACCGGGCGAGCCCGCGGGAAAACCAGTCGCTCAAGCACTGGTGCCACCAGCAGCGGTCCGCCCTGCTGGCTTAACGCGAGAAAAGCGTCGCGGGAACTCGAGCGCCACTGAAAGGGAAACAAGCCGAAGTAACTGCGGGCCGAGCGACAGCCCGGCTTGAAGGCCTTCGCCAACAAGGCAGGAATGGGCGGGACCTGAAGGGCCTCCGGCCGCAGAAACGAAGCAAAAAGAGCCAAGCGCTCCCAACCCTTCTGACGGAATTCCGGGGTATCCGTGAGCGGCTGGTCACCGCTGTCACGGGCGTGGAACAACAGGGGCGTCGGGTCGAGATCAAAGATGGGCGGTGGTGTTGGATTGATGGCCACCAAGGCATCGGTCAGCAGCAATGAGCCGCTGGCCAGATGCAAACAGGCAAATTCTTGGAAACGACCCAAGCCCAGATCGAGAGGGCCTAGGGATGACCAGCGGAGCTCATCGGCATGGGGGTAGCCCTGCTCCTGCAGGACCCGGGTCCGTCCCCGAGGGAAGCCCAGCCAAGACGGGGGCAAATTGATCGGAAAGCTCCACTGACCTGGAGTGATCCAGACGTCCGCCTGGGGAAAGACCCGAGCCATGGGCGGGACTGGCAACTTGTGTTCCAACCCCGAAGCCGTCGGCAACACAATCGTCCTGACCGGGCCAAAGCGCTCCTCGAGGGCCTTCAGCCCCTGGCGGACTTCTGTGGTGGGCGCCACGGGGGCATAGAGCATCAAGCCGCCCCGCACCCGGACCACGGTCATGCGGATGGGGACCGCCACATAGAAGACACCCTGCAGCTGCTCGAAGCTCCAGAGCTGCTCAGGGATGAGTTCGCGCACCAGGGTGCGCCTGCGTCCGTAGGGATAGAGGGGCAGCAGCGGCCACCAGGGCCAGCGTTGATCAGAAGCGGCAACCATCGGGCGCGTTAACTGAGCATCACCAAGCTGATGCTCATCACCAACATGCCGGCGGTGACGCCAAGCATCATCAGGTGGTGCTTCGCACCGGTGCGCTGCGCCGCCGGCAACAGCTCGTCAAAACAGATGTAGATCATGATTCCGGCGACGCTGGCGAAGACCAGACCGAGGACCACGTCGTTGAGGAATGAGCGTAGAAAGAGATAGCCGATGAGCGCTCCGAGCGGTTCCGCCAACCCAGAAGCAAAGGAAATCCAGAAGGCCTTGCTGCGGCTGCCGGTCGCGTAATAAACCGGGGCTGAAACCGCCAACCCCTCAGGAATGTTGTGGATGGCAATGGCGATGGCAATGCCGATGCCAAGCCGGGGCTCAGAGAGAGCCGCCACAAAGGTGGCGAGCCCCTCGGGGAAGTTATGAATCGCGATCGCAAGGGCCGAGAACAAGCCCGTGCGCATCAGGGCCGAGGCATCCGACCCTTCACGCAAGGGCAAGATCGCCAGCTCATGGGAGGGCAGCAGCCGATCGATCAGCGCCAACGCCAGCATCCCCGCAAAAAACGCAAGAACCGTGACCAAATACGCGGTGCTGGTCCCTAAAGCAGGGGTCAGGGACTGACGCGCCTTCGGGAAGATCTCCACGAAGGACACAAAGATCATCACGCCGGCCGAGAAGCTCAAGGCGGTGGTCAGCAGGCCTGGGCTGAAACGGCGACTGAGCACCCCAAGCCAACTGCCGATGCCGGTGGAGAGACCTGCTCCGAGCGTCAGGAGGAAGGCCAGCAGTATCTGGTGATCCAGTGCTTGCAAGCCGCGATCCTCGGCAAAGGTGGTTCGATGATCGCAGGCCACAAGGCCATTGGTACATGGATCGATTGATCCACGCACGTTTCAACAATCGCGGCTTCAGCCCCCTGCAACTGGACAGAGGCTCGCCCATGGGGCAGAACACGGGCAGCGTTGCTCGAGCGGGCCATGCAGACACCATTTGGGATCTGGCTACCGCAGGTCACGGTGCTGCGCTGTCAGCAGTTCGAGCAGGCCAGTGATGCGGTGGAGGCCGTCCGAGAGCGGCAGTGCGTTGTCCTGCAGCTCGAAGGGATGGAGCCGAGCGAATCCCAGCGGATCTTGGATTTTGTCGCGGGTGCGGTGCACGCCCTCGATGGCCGCATGGAGCGGGTGGGGGATGGGACCTACCTCTGCGCGCCGGCGGGGGTCGGCGTCAGTCAGCTCAGTGGCTCCTCGGGTTCATCCGTCGAGCCCGCTTGAAGACGGCGCTCCAACTGCACGAACAGCAGCCAAGCCAGACCCGCCGAAACACCACCGGTCCAATCGGAGCGGAGCAACTCGATGATCGAAGCCGTACTGGCGGTCACCCTGAGCACCCGCAGACCAAAGCGTCCGAGTTGACTAGCCATAGGGGCCGAAACGCGTCGCACAAGCCGCACCACACTGGCCCCCCAAGGCGATGGCCTGCGCCAGGGGCCAACGGGCCGCCAAGCCCGTGACGACGCCCGCCGCAAAGCTGTCACCACAGCCGTAGCTCTCCACCATCGGCCCGGGAAGCGGTGCCGCCGCATAGCGTCCGCCCGGAAGACTGAGCCCCCCCGCGGCCCCCTCGGTGCGGATCAGCATCTGCGGTGGTGGGTTCAACTGCGCAGGATCCACCCGCTCACCTGGGTCAAGGCCACTGCCAATCAAGGCATCGAGGGCCACCCCGGCCTCCTGCAACACGGGCAGGCGAACCCGCGGCGTGGCTGCCAACACAGCAGCAGCACGGCAGGCCTTCAACAAAGGGGCATCGGCCGCCGTGACAAAGAGGCCATCGCAATCGGCAAGGGCTGCCCAAGGCAAGGGGTCCTCAAGGGTCGGGCTGAGCCGCTCACCAATCACGGTGATTGCCCGGTCCCCCTCGCCATCCACCAAGCTCAGCCCCCGCCGGGTTGGGGCCTCCCTCCAGGCGACGTGAACCTCAAGGCCCAATTGCTCGAGGCGCTTCACGCAGGCTTCACCAACCGCATCGCGGCCCAGGGCCGTGAAGAACTGGACGGGCTGCTTGAGCAACCGTGCCATCTGCACCGCAACAACAGCACCACCGCCGGCGGGTTCCTGCAGGGTCCGCAGGGCATGCCCAATGGCTCCAGGACGGGGCAGTTGGTCCACCGCCAGAAATTCCACCCACTCGACGTGGCCGACCACGGCCATGCGTAGGGGGGGCAGGGCTGGAGCGAAAGACAACGGCAGTCCAAGACAGTTGGAGTCCCATCAAAACCCTTGAACGCCAAGAAAAAAGCCCCCGCCAAAGCGGGGGCCCAAGGTTTGGCTGAAATCAGCCAGTCCTTGAAATCAACCGATCGCAGGAGCGGTCAGAGCCACAGGAGTGGTCTCGGACGCAGCCAGGTCGAGGGGGAAGTTGTGAGCGTTGCGCTCGTGCATCACTTCCATACCGAGGTTGGCGCGGTTCAGCACGTCAGCCCAGGTGTTCAACACACGACCCTGGGAATCCAGGATCGACTGATTGAAGTTGAAGCCGTTCAGGTTGAACGCCATGGTGCTAACGCCCATGGAGGTGAACCAGATCCCGACAACAGGCCAAGCGCCCAGGAAGAAGTGGAGGCTGCGGCT
>JAAZUZ010000008.1 GCA_018623875.1 Synechococcus sp. HW_metabat.21 | reverse complement strand
CAGACCAAGGTGGCAATACCCATCATCACGAAGCTCATCGCCATCGTGTTGAGGACGTTGCGCCCCTGAACAAAGCCGCCATAGAAGAAGGCCAGACCAGGGGTCATCAACAGAACCATCGCTGCCGAGATCAGCAGCAAGGTGTTGTCGGAGGTGTCCAGCGTGGCTTCGGCGGCCTGGGCTGGCAGGAAGGCACCCAACAGGAGCTGTAGCGCCGGAACAGTGAGGACAGCGATCAGCAATCGACGCTGTCGCGATAAAAACCGCACGCGAATTCATTCGGTAACGACGGCTACCGTTTCAGACAACACGGGGCCCAGACTGTTCAGCACGAACATTTCCGTGGGTCCCGCAGTGGCCCGCATCGATTCAGATCTCAGACTCCCCGCCCTGACTAGCGCGCAAGCGATCGACCCCCGCCGCAGCCATGCGCTGGGAGCGGTTGATCGCCCTAACAATGAGGAAGAGAACCCAACCGACAATTAGGGAATTGAGCAGCACATTCAGGGCCTGCCCAATCAGGAGCTGCCCACCGGCATAGGGAATCACCCACTTTTCCCACCCGCCATTGCGAATGAGCGGATTCACCAAGGGCATCAAGAGATCTTTCGTGAGCGCATCAACGATCTGCTGAAACTGCGTGCCCACAACCACCGCGATGGCCAGATTCAGGGCATTGCCTTTCTGGAAGAAGAACTCCGTGAATTCACGCAACCAGCGACGAAAAGCGAGCATGAACAGCCAGAGAACACAGACTTGTATTCGAGCACGAGTTACCGAAAAGCCCCTCACTGCTCAGGCCTAGGAACCCGGCTCTTGAAGACCGGAGCGAAGAAAGGCAACGCTCTTTTGAACACGCTCAATTTCATAGTCGGTTTTCACCTTCTGCTTCTCCAGGACCTCCACACGCTTCAAGAGATCTTCCAGAAGCTTGTTCTGGAGTGACTCCACCTGGACGAGCCGCTTCTTCTTGTCTGGATCCGCCGGACCAGCGGAGGACGCCCCATCCAAGACGGCACCTTCAGTCTCGAGATAGACCTCAGCAAGACGCTCGAGGACCTTCGTGTACTGCTTGCCCTGACGCCGGCACAGGCTCCGAAAGCGATCCAAGACCTCAGGCCTGAAGTTCGCAGCAAAGGCACCAGGACGCGACACAAGCAAGATTCGTATAGCAACAACAATATGCCCTCCCTCTTGGGCCCGTTTCCCGGCTCAGCAGCCGAGCCATTCCACCTGCGCCACCGAGCCCTCCCGCAGACAGGAAACAGACCTCAGGGATAGACCTGCATTGAAACGCCTATACAGAAGGGCTGGGTTGCCTCGGATCAGCGCCAATCGGCAAGCACAAAAAAGGGGCACAGATGTGCCCCCTAGGCGTTGCAATGACCGAAGAGTTGGAGGGGAGAAGGTCAACCTCTCCCCGGCTGGCTTCAGTAGTCGAAGTCGCCGCCGCCCATGCCGCCGCCGGCAGGAGCTGCTTCCTTCTTCTCGGGCAGGTCAGCCACGATGCACTCGGTGGTGAGAACCATGCCAGCGATCGAAGCCGCGTTCTGCAGACCAGAGCGGGTCACCTTGGCGGGGTCAACGATGCCGGCAGCCAGCATGTCGACGTACTCGCCGGTGGCGGCGTTGTAACCCTCAGTGAAGGGCTTGTTCTTGACGTGCTCGGCGACGACAGAGCCGTTCACACCAGCGTTCTCGGCGATGCGCTTGAGGGGAGCGGTCAGAGCGGAAGCCACGATCGTGGCGCCGATCAGCTCCTCGCCGGCCAGGTTGGACTTGGCCCAATCCTCGAGGGAAGGAGCCAGGTGGGCCAAGGTGGTGCCACCGCCAGGAACGATGCCCTCCTCAACGGCCGCCTTGGTGGCGTTGATGGCATCTTCGAGGCGCAGCTTCTTGTCCTTCATCTCGGTCTCGGTGGCGGCACCCACCTTGACCACGGCCACACCGCCGCTCAGCTTGGCCAGACGCTCCTGCAGCTTTTCCTTGTCGTAGGTGGAGTCGGTTTCGTCCATCTGCTTGCGGATCTGCTCGCAGCGGGCCTTCACTGCCACCTCGTTGCCTTCGGCCACGATGGTGGTGGTGTCCTTATTGATGGTGATGCGGCGGGCGGTGCCCAGCATCTCCAGCTTGGTGTTCTCCAGCTTGAGGCCGGCGTCCTCGGTGATCAGCTGACCGTTGGTCAGGACAGCGATGTCCTCGAGCATGGCCTTACGGCGATCGCCGAAGCCAGGCGCCTTCACAGCAGCCACGTTCAAGACGCCACGCAGACGGTTCACCACGAGGGTGGCCAGGGCTTCCTTCTCGATGTCCTCAGCAATGATCAGCAGAGGCTTGCCGGTGCGGGCGATTTGCTCGAGGACAGGCACGAGGTCCTGCACCAGACCAATCTTCTTGTCGGTCAGCAGGATGTAGGGCTCCTCCAGAACCGCTTCCATCCGCTCGGTGTCGGTGGCGAAGTAAGGGGAGATGTAGCCCTTATCGAAGCGCATGCCCTCGGTGACCTCCAGTTCGGTGGTCATCGACTTGCCTTCCTCGAGGGAGATCACACCCTCTTTGCCGACCTTGTCCATGGCGTCGGCGATCATGCGGCCGACTTCCTCGTCGTTGCCAGCGGAGATGGTGCCGACCTGAGCGATCGCGTTGGAATCGCTGATGGGCTTGGCGTTCTCCTTGATCTTGTCGACCAGGAATTCAGCCGCCTTGTCGATGCCCTTCTTCAGGGTGATCGCGTTGGCGCCAGCAGCGACGTTGCGCAGACCGGACTTGACCATGGCGTGGGCCAGGACGGTCGCGGTGGTGGTGCCGTCACCGGCGGCATCGTTGGTCTTGGAGGCGGCCTGACGGATCAGGGCCACACCGGTGTTCTCGATGTGATCCTCGAGTTCGATCTCCTTGGCGATGGTGACGCCGTCATTGATGATCTGAGGAGCGCCGAACTTCTTCTCGAGGACGACGTTGCGGCCCTTGGGGCCCAGGGTCACGGCAACGGACTCAGCCAGGATGTCGATGCCTTTTTCCAGAGCGCGGCGAGCCTGCTCGTTGTAAATGATGCGCTTAGCCATGGGAGGCGGTTCTCGCGAAAGGTTGGGTTATGAAAAAACGGGTCGGACTCAGCTGACGACAGCCAAGATGTCCTTCTCAGACAGGAGCACGTACTCGTCACTACCGAGCTTGATGTCGGTACCGGCGTACTTGCTGTAGAGGACCTTGTCGCCAACGCTCACTTCGGGCGCCTGACGGGAACCGTCGTCATTGCGCTTGCCAGGGCCCACCTGCATCACTTCGCCCACCTGGGGCTTTTCTTTGGCGGAGTCAGGCAGAAGGATGCCGCCGGCGGTCTTCTCTTCGGACTCGGAGACCTTGATGAAGATGCGATCGCCCAGGGGCTTGACGGTCGAAACGCTGAGGGAAACAGCAGCCATGGATGGAATTCGGATTGATTGGCGAAACCATTGGCATGGCGCCAGAGACGCTGCCAGGGTCGCGGCGTAATCACGCCTGGGAACGCGAGTTAGCACTCACATCCCTTGAGTGCCAAGTTATGGGCGCGCTTCCCTCGTCCACAACCGCCCCGCGGGGCGGGTGACCGAACCGGGCCAGATCGGGGTGACGGGGTGAGGGGGCGCGGTGGTATGTTTGCGCCGCTTCATGCGGGTTTGATCCCGCTGCGCGCCCTGCTACTTCTCCTTTAAATGGCTGCTGCTACTGCCACCGGCACCAAAGGCACCGTCCGGCAGGTCATCGGACCGGTGATCGACGTTGAATTTCCGGCCGGCAAGCTGCCAAAGATTTTCAACGCTCTCCGCATCGAGGGCAAAAACACCGCCGGTCAAGACGTCGCTCTGACCGCTGAGGTCCAACAGCTGCTCGGTGACCACCGCGTCCGCGCTGTGGCCATGAGCGGCACCGATGGCCTCGTCCGTGGCATGGAAGCCCTGGACACCGGCGCCCCCATCTCCGTGCCGGTGGGTGAAGCCACCCTCGGCCGCATCTTCAACGTGCTCGGCGAGCCCGTGGACGAGCAGGGTCCGGTGCAGACCAGCACCACCGCTCCCATCCACCGCGAAGCTCCCAAGCTGACCGACCTCGAGACCAAGCCCAAGGTTTTCGAAACCGGCATCAAGGTGATCGACCTGCTGGCTCCTTACCGCCAGGGCGGCAAGATCGGCCTCTTCGGTGGCGCCGGTGTGGGCAAGACCGTGTTGATCCAGGAGCTGATCAACAACATCGCTAAGGAACACGGCGGTGTGTCCGTGTTCGGTGGCGTGGGCGAGCGCACCCGCGAGGGCAACGACCTCTACGAGGAATTCAAGGAGTCTGGCGTGATCAACGCCGACGACCTCTCCAAGTCGAAGGTGGCCCTCTGCTACGGCCAGATGAACGAGCCCCCCGGCGCCCGCATGCGCGTGGGTCTCTCGGCTCTGACCATGGCTGAGCACTTCCGCGACGTGAACAAGCAGGACGTGCTGCTGTTCGTCGACAACATCTTCCGCTTCGTGCAGGCCGGCTCCGAAGTGTCCGCACTTCTCGGCCGCATGCCTTCCGCCGTGGGCTACCAGCCCACCCTGGGCACCGACGTGGGTGGCCTGCAGGAGCGCATCACCTCCACCCTCGAGGGTTCGATCACCTCGATTCAGGCTGTGTATGTGCCTGCGGACGACCTCACCGACCCCGCACCTGCCACCACCTTTGCCCACCTGGACGCCACCACCGTGTTGAACCGCGGCCTGGCTTCCAAGGGCATCTACCCCGCTGTGGATCCCCTGGATTCCACCAGCACCATGCTTCAGCCCTCCGTTGTGGGTGACGAGCACTACCGCACTGCCCGCGCCGTGCAGTCCACCCTGCAGCGCTACAAAGAGCTCCAGGACATCATCGCGATTCTGGGTCTGGACGAACTGTCCGAAGAGGACCGTCGCACCGTGGACCGCGCCCGCAAGATCGAGAAGTTCCTCTCCCAGCCTTTCTTCGTGGCTGAGATCTTCACCGGCATGCCCGGTAAGTACGTGAAGCTCGAGGACACCATCAAGGGCTTCAACATGGTCCTCTCCGGTGAACTGGATCACCTCCCCGAAGCTGCCTTCTATCTGGTCGGCAACATCGATGAAGTGAAGGCCAAGGCCGCCAAGATCCAAGCCGACGCCAAAGGTTGATCCGGAGCGTTAGCTGATGTCTCTTACCCTCCGCGTTCTGGCTCCAGACCAGAGCGTCTTCGACGGCCCCGCCGACGAAGTCATCCTTCCTTCCACCACGGGCCAACTGGGTATCCTTCCCGGTCACGTCTCCCTGCTCACCGCCCTCGACTACGGGGTGCTGCGGGTTCGCGAGAACAACGATTGGAAAGCCATTGCCCTTCAGGGTGGTTTCGCTGAGATCGAAGCGGATGAAGTCACCGTTCTGGTGAACACTGCTGAACTCGGCAGCTCCATCAATGCTGATGAAGCCAACAAAGAACTGGAAGCAGCCACCGCGGCCGCCAATCAGTTCGAAGGTCAAGCCGCCAGCACCGAAAAGCTGAAGGCCCAGCAAGCCCTCTCCCGTGCCCGCGCCCGGGTACAGGCCGCAACCCTCGAGAAGTGAGTCCAGGCTCACCTTGATGGCTCAAGCGCCCCCGCGGGGGCGCTTTTTTTGTGCTCAGCCCGTCGATCCCAAGCCACTGGCCTCAGCACCACTGCTGCGGCCCTCTGGCTGCGGATGGCTGACGTCAATCGGGGTCTGATGGGTCTGCCCCCCGCTTGGACAACCGGTGCGTGGATAAGCCTCTAAGCACCGAGCCTCAACAGCGGCTCGGTCGTCGTGCTGCGCTTTATCACCGGAGTGCTCACGGTGGGACCCTCCAGGGGCCTGACACCGGCCCTGGTAGGTGCGCCCGAGCCCACCAGAACGAAGCCCAAGACGGATCCACCGCAACTCCAGTTGAGCCAGGCCGTCGATCAGTGACACCGCCACAAGCTGTGCTCAGGTGGTGAACCCGCGCGTCAGAGCAGGCACAAAAAAGCCCCCGCAAAGCGGGGGCTCGAGAAGTGAAGCGGCCGAGAATCAGGCGGTACCGCAGAAGGTGACATCGGGGAACTTGAGCTTGGCCTCTTCAAGGCTCTTGCCCTTGCCTTCCTCTTGCCAGTAGTTGATCACCTCGGTGGCCTTGTTGAGCACTTCGACGCGCTCGTTGTCGGTGATCCAGCTCTTGCCTTCCAGCTCGGTCTTGAGGGTTTCCCAGGCGTCCTCACGGGGCCAGAAGAAGTAGGAGGTCAGGGGGCTGGGGCCACCACCGACGATCTGGTCCACGGCCAGTGCCACGTTGTCGGGCAGCCAGAGGATCTTCAGCAGGAAGCGGCCCTCATCGGCCTTGGGGGTCCGGCCGGAGGGAACGCCGTTCTCGTCGATGGTGGCGGTTGCCAGGGCAGCGCTGGCACCACTCAGCACCGGACGAGCCTCAGTGGTCTCCGTCGCGGGAGCTTCTGTCGAGGCAGTCGTATCAGCAGTCGCTGCGGCGCTTTCAGCGCTCTCGGTGCTCATGGTGTCCGCGCTCAAGGCTTAATGACAAACAACTAACCTACCAGCCGCTGTTCTCCAGTCCCCTGAGCCCGCGCGCAGTCCTCCTGTTCGACATCGATGGCGTGATCCGCGATGTGGGGGGCAGTTACCGCAAGGCCATCGTGGAGACGGTGCATCACTACAGCGGCCAGCGCCCCAGCCCCGAGAGCATCGATGCCCTCAAGGCCGAAGGCTGCTGGAACAACGACTGGGAGGCCTCACTGGAGCTTCTGCGCCGGCAGGGGCATCAGGACCTCCCGGCCTTTGAGGCCCTGGTGGAGGTCTTCAACGGCTTTTATTTCGGAGGGGATCCAGAGGGTGATCCTGCGGCCTGGAGCGGCTTCATCCGCAATGAACCCCTGCTGGTGGACGGGGCCTTGTTTGCAGCGCTCTCGGCGGCGGATGTGGCCTGGGGCTTTGTCAGCGGCGCCGAACCGCCATCGGCACGGTTCGTGCTCCAAACCCGACTAGGGCTTGAGCAGCCGCCCCTGATTGCCATGGGGGAGGCCCCCGACAAACCCGACCCCAGCGGCTTCCTGCAACTCGCGAGCGCCCTAGCGCCCCCGTCTGTGCCCGTGGCCTATCTCGGAGACACCGTGGCCGACGTCACCACCGTGGTCCGTGCGCGCCAAGCGAGACCCAATCAACGCTTCATCAGCTTCGCGGTGGCACCGCCGCACCTTCAGAGCAGCCCCAGGCGCACGGCCTATGAGGAGCAGCTACGCGCAGCCGGAGCTGACGTGGTCATTCCCGGCACCACCGCGGTGTTGGCGGCTTTGGAGCAAGCGATCGCCTAGCGCTCAAGCGCCGCAGGAGCCTTGAGGGCGGCAGCCGTCAGATTCTCGTGGCCGTGCTCGGTCACGGCCACGTCGTCTTCAATCCGGATGCCGATGCCTTTCCAGCGCTCATCGATCTCCGGCTGGCCCTCGGGGACGGGGAGCCGGTCACTGACATAGAGACCCGGCTCAACAGTCAGCACCATCCCCGGCTCGAGGCCCACATGGTGCTCACCCAGGCGATAGGCGCCGACGTCATGGACATCGAGACCCAGCCAATGGCCGGTGCGATGCATGTAGAGGTGGCGGTAGGCCCCCTGCTCGATGATCCCGTCCAACTCACCGCAGAGCAGGCCAAGGTCCACCAAGCCCTCGACGAGAACCCGAACGGCGGTGTCATGGACCGCTTCAGCGGTCTGCCCGGGAGCCACAACAGCCACCGCGGATTCTTGAGCGGCCAACACCACCTCGTAGAGGGCGCGCTGCTCAGGGCTGAAGCGACCGTTGATCGGGAAGGTGCGCGTGATGTCTCCGTTGTAGTAGTCGTTCAGGGAGCAACCGGCGTCGATCAAAAGCAGATCGCCGTCGTTCAGCACCGCGTTATTCGCCGTGTAATGCAGAACACAGGCGTTATCCCCGCCGGCGACGATCGAGCCATAGGCCGGACCTCGCGCCCCCTGCTCAAGGAAGTGCTGCTCGATCACCCCCTGCACCTGGCGCTCATTCAGCCCGGGGCGCGCCACCTGACGGGCCAGTTCATGGGCTTCCGCGGAAATGCGCGCCGCTTCGCGCATGCGGCTGATCTCCTCGGGGCTCTTGCGCAGCCGCAGGGCATGCAGCAGCGGGCAGGGCGCCACCAGGCCCAAGGCCGCCGAACCACTACGAGACGCCCGATCGAGCTGGCCGGCCCAGGCCTGCAGGACATGGGGTTCGACCTGGGGGTGCTGGCCGACCCGGAAGGCAATGCCCTCGGCACCACGCAAGTAATCCGCGAGCCGTTCAGCCAGCTCCTCACGGGGATGGGCCAGGTCAGCGCCAAAGCGCTCTACGGCGCCTTCACAGCCCCAACGGAACCCCATCCAGACCTCGGCGCTGGGTTCCTTGGGCTGGACGAAGAGGACGAAGCGTTCCCCCTCGGGCCGGTGGGGCAGGAACAGGGCGACGGCGTCGGGCTCGTCGAAACCCGTCAGGTACCAGAAGTCACTGTTCTGGCGAAACGGCCACTCGCAGTCGGCGTGGTGGGTCACCAGCGGAGCGGCAGGAATCACCGCAGCGGCACCACCGAGGGCCTCAAAGAAATGAGCACGGCGCTGGGCAAAGACGTCCGGGGCGAGCGACATGGAAGCGAGCGGTGCTAAGCGCGACGATGGCACAACCGCTTCAATGGATGGCGACCGGGCCCGTGCCCTTGCCTCAGCCCTCCACCGCTGAACGCTGCGAACTGCTGCTCTCGCAGTGGCGGGGAGACTTGCGCCTAAGCGACCGGGAGCGATCGCTGCTCGAGCCAGAGCTACGGACTTTGGATCAACAGTTGCTGGCCCTCAAAGAGCGCCGGCTACGGGTGGCGGTCTTTGGCCGAGTGGGGGTGGGCAAATCCAGCCTGCTCAACGCCCTGCTGAAGAAGCCGGTCTTCGCTACGGATGTGGCCCACGGCTGCACCCGCCGCCAACAGCGCGAAGCCTGGGGAGTCCAGGTGCCTGAGCTCAGCCGGATCGAACTTGTCGACACCCCAGGCATTGATGAGATCGCCGCTCGGGCCCGGCACCGCCTGGCGGCTCGGGTCGCCCTTGGGGCGGACCTGGTCCTGCTCGTGCTCGACAGTGACCTGACCACCCCGGAAGCCGAGGCAATCGAGCAGTTGCTCAGCGCCGGCAAACCGCTGCTGCTGGTGCTGAATCGCATCGACAACTGGCCGAGCGACGAGCGGGCTGCCCTGATCGAGAGCATCCGCTCCCGCCTGCCCCGCCAGGCCCAGCACCTGGAGATCCTGCCGGTGGCCGCCGCCCCGCGGCGGGCGGTGCTCCTGGAGGGGGGCCGGGTGCGCAGCGAAGTGCAACCGGCCCGCATCGCCCCCTTGCGCACGGCCCTGCTGGAGCTGCTCCAGGACCAGGGCTCACTCTTGCTCGGCCTCAACGGGCTCAGGGCGGCCGACCGCTTTAGCCAAAGCCTGCACGCCTGGCGCCTGAAGCGCGGCAAGGCCGCCGCCCAGGGACTGATCGGTCGCTATGCGGCCATGAAGGCGACGGGAGTGGCGGCCAACCCACTTCTGCTACTGGATCTCGCCGGCGGCTTTGCGATCGACACCGCCCTGGTGCTGCAGCTCTGCAGGCTCTACGACCTGGAGATGAGCAGCAGCGGGGCCCGGGCCCTCTTAACGCGGCTCTCCGCCCAGAACGCCCTGCTGGGGGGGACCCAATTGGGTATCCAACTGCTCCTGGGGGGACTGCGGCAGATGCTGCTCCTGGCGGCTCCCCTCAGTGGTGGGTTGAGCCTGGCCCCCGCCGCGCCAGTCGCGATGGCCCAGGCCGCCCTTGCGGTCTACAGCACCCGGCTCACGGGACGCCTGGCGGCGGCGGAACTGTTGCGCAGCGCCCAACGGGGCCGCTTTCGGCCCGCGTCCCTGCTGCGGCGCCTATCAGGCCAAGACCCGCAGGTGCACGACTGGCTGCAGCAGTGGCAGCGCATGGGTGGCGGCGCAATCGCCTCCGGCAACCTGCTGCCGTGAACAGCCGCGAGCTGGCCCTGTTCGGCACCAGTGCCGACCCGCCGACCGAGGGGCATCGGGCGCTGCTGCTTGGCCTTGCCCAGCGGTATGGCCAGGTGGCGGCCTGGGCCAGCGACAACCCCTTCAAACAACACGGGGCTCCCCTGGAGCTGCGGGCCCAGTTGCTGGGGACCCTGATCGACAGCCTGGGAATCCCCCAGATCAAACTCGCCCAGGACCTCAGCAGTCCCAAGGCGATTGAGACACTCGATCGCGCTGCCAAGCGCTGGCCCGATATGGAGCTCGTCTTTGTCGTCGGTGGCGATCTAGCCGGACAAATCCCGAGCTGGTTTCAGGCCCAAGCGCTGCTGCAACGCTGCCGCTTGACGGTGGTGCCGCGCCAGGGGCACCCCATCGCGAATGGCGCGCTCGACCAGCTCCAGGAGCTGGGGGCCGAAGTTGAACTGCTGGAGCTGCCTGTCCCCGCCACGGCGAGCTCCGCGATTCGCGGCGGTCAAGAGAGCCGCTCGATTCCTGAGGTGCTCTGGCCGGAACTGCTCAAGCACAATCTCTATGGCCTCACCACAAAGATCGCTCCCTAATGCGCATCGCCCTGGCCCAGATCAATCCCTTGGTGGGGGACCTGAGCGGTAACGGCGCCCAACTGCTGGCGGCCTGCCGCCGCGCCGCCGCAGACGGAGCCGATCTGGTGGTCGCGCCGGAGTTGGCGCTCTGGGGCTACCCCCCACGGGACCTGCTGCTGCGGCCGTCCCTGCGGCAACGGCAGGGGGAGGTGCTCGATGCACTCGCCCGCGATCTCCCGTCTGAGCAGGCGCTGCTGCTCGGGGTCAGCGAAACGGTTCGCGATGGCCAGCAGCCGGATCTGTTCAACAGCGTGGCGCTCGTGGAGAAGGGCCACTGGCGGATCGTGGCGCGCAAACGCCTGCTCCCCAGCTACGACGTCTTCGACGAACGGCGCTACTTCCGCCCTGCCGAGGAGCCCTGCCTGCTGGAGCTCGAGCGGAACGGCCGCAGCTGGCGCCTGGGCCTGACGATTTGCGAGGACCTCTGGGTCGAAGAGCAACTGCACAGCCAACGGCTGCTCGGCGGAGATCCCGTCGGGGACTTAGCAGCCATGGCCCCCGACCTACTGATCAATCTCTCGGCCTCCCCCTTCGGACAAGGCAAACCGCAACTGAGGCGGGAGCTCGCCAAGAGCGCAGCCCAGCGGCTGAGCGCTCCGGTGATCTATGTCAACCAGGTGGGAGGCAATGACGAGCTGATCTTCGATGGCGGCAGCTTCGTCAGCACCGCCAGCGGAGCGGTGGGCGCCCAGTTGGCCTTCGGCACAGAGGATCTGGCCTGCTGGGAACCCGGCCAGGCCGCCGATGCGGCCCCCATCCCCTCGGATGAGGAGCTGCTGCTGCGGGCCCTCGTGCTGGGGGTGCGGGATTACGCGCGCAAATGCGGCTTCGGGAAAGCCCTGCTGGGCTTAAGCGGCGGCATCGATTCCGCCCTGGTGGCGGTGCTGGCGGCGGCGGCCCTCGGCGCCGAGAAGGTGCAAGCGCTGCTCATGCCCTCCCCCTGGAGTTCCGAGGGATCGATCAACGACTCCCTGGACCTCGCCAAACGCCTGGGCATCCACACCCAAACCGTGCCCATCGAGGGGTTGATGGGGGGATTTGATGCCGCCTTGAGCGCTCCCTTGGGGGGAGTGCCAGCAGGCGTGACGGCGGAGAACTTGCAATCCCGCATCCGCGGCACGTTGCTGATGGCGGTGGCCAATCAACAGGGGCAACTGCTGCTGACCACGGGCAACAAGAGCGAACTCGCCGTGGGCTACTGCACCCTCTACGGCGACATGAATGGGGGGCTCGCGGTGATCGGCGACCTCTACAAATCAACGGTCTTTCATCTCTGCAACTGGATCGACTCCAAGGCCGCCCAGGCGGTCCGCCAGGAGCTGGGACTGGCGGCACAGGGGGACTTAATCGGAGCGGCGATACGCGAGAAGCCCCCCAGCGCGGAGTTACGCCCTGATCAAAAGGACAGCGATTCGCTACCGGATTACGCCGTGCTGGATCCGCTGCTCAAGGCACTGCTGGAGGAGCACCAAAGCCCCGAGGAGTTGCGCCAACGGGGAACGGATCCTGCCCTCGCCGAGCGGGTGATGGGTCTGCTGCGCCGCGCCGAGTTCAAGCGGCGCCAGGCACCGCCGGTGCTCAAGCTGAGCCAGCGGGCCTTCGGGAGCGGTTGGCGGATGCCCATCGCGGCGGCTGGCCAGTAGCCAGAGGCGACGAACCCCGCCATGGTGGAGGTGATCGAAGGTCTGCCATGGCCGGCTCCATCGCACCGATCTCCAGCATCGGGGTGCCACGGGAAGTCAAACCCGATGAGCAGCGGGTCGCCCTGACGCCCGATGCCGTGCGCGAGCTGGTGAGCCATGGCCTTTCCGTCCGGGTGGAACAGAACGCCGGGGCCGGGGCCGGCATTGAGGACGCGTCCTACCTGGCCGCCGGGGCCGAACTGGTCAGCCGCGAGGAGGCCTGGGGGGCCCATCTGGTGGTCAAGGTCAAGGAGCCCCAAGTGGAGGAATTCCCCTTCCTCCGCGCCGATCAGGTGCTCTTCACCTATCTGCACCTCGCCGCCTACCCCGCTGTCGGCCAAGCCCTGATCGAGGCCGGCACCACCGCCATCGCCTACGAGACGGTCCAGCTCTCCGATGGCAGCCTGCCCCTGCTGGCGCCGATGAGCGAGATCGCCGGCCGGCTCGCAGCCCAGGTGGGGGCGCACCTGCTGGAAAAACCCCACGGCGGGCGCGGCGTACTCATGGGCGGTTGCACGGGGGTTCGCCCCGCCCGAGTCGTGGTCCTGGGGGCTGGCAGCGTGGGCTTCAACGCCGCAAGGGTTGCCGCGGCGATGGACGCGGAGGTTCTGCTGCTGGATCTCTCCCCCGAGCGGTTACGGCAACTGGAGCCGGCGCGGCAGGGACGGATGGTGAGCCTGGTCAGCAGCGTCGGCCGCCTGGAGCGGCTGATTCCCAGCGCCGACCTCGTCATCGGCGCGGTGCTGCGTCCAGGTGATCGCGCCCCAACCCTGGTGAGCGAGGCCCTCGTCAAACGGATGCAGCCCGGTTCCGTCATCGTCGATGTCGCCATCGACCAAGGCGGCTGCATCGCCACCAGCCGGGAGACAACCCACACCAATCCGGTGGTGACAATCCACGGCGTGCAGCACTACGCCGTTGGCAACATGCCCGGCGCCGTGCCCTACACCTCCACCGAAGCCCTGGTCAGCGTCACCTTGCCCTACATCCTCGCGATCGCCGGACGGGGGCTGATCGAGGCAGTCACCGACCGGCCCGAGCTGGTCTCAGGGCTCAACACCATCGGTGGGTCCGTCTGCCATCCCGGCGTCGCTAAAGCCCTGGGCGTGGGTAACCGTCACCCGATGGCCTGCTTGAACTAAGCCTCAGCCGCCAGATAGAGCCAACGGCCCCCAGCCACCGCACCCTCGCGGCCAAAGCGGGAGCATTCCCTGAGGACGTGCGTCTGGCCCGCTTGGCGGTAGTGGGCCTCAAAGGTCACCGTGCCGCTGAGGTCGGCCGGTCCCCCGGCCTCACTGGCGCTGATCCGCAGCCGAGTCCAGCGCACACCGCGATTGCTCGCCTTCAGGGCCCGGCGGCGCTCAGTCAGGGGCTCGGGGGAGGGGTGGGTCTCGATCAAGTAATCGATCAGGTTCCGGCTGAAGGCGCTGTAGCGCGAGCGCATTAACTGCTCGGCGGTCTCAGGCAGTGCTGTGCCCAGGTGGAACGGCTCACAACAGGTGGCGTAGCGCTCCCCCCCGCAGGGACAGGGCTCAGCAGACGAGCCAAAGCCAGCCATCAGCTGAGCCGCCCCAAGGGACGCCGCAGGGCTTCAGGGTTGATCCCCTCCCGCAGGGCCAGAAGCAAACCCGCCGCCTCGCTGTAGTTCGACGCCGGCAGCACCTCGATCCCCAAGGCCTCGGCCGTGACCGAGAGAACGCACGGGTTCTCCACAGCAATCACCGGAACACCGCGCTCCGCACAAGCCAACACCGCCGCTCCCCCCAGGGCACCGGCCGGGGCCACCACGGCACCAATCTGATCGGGGCGAACCGATCCCGCGGGGGCCTCGGCCGCGGGCCAGAGCGCCGGAGCCCGACTCAAACCCACGAGAACACAGGGCAAGAAGGTGTAACCGAGCTCTTCTCCAGCCGCCCGAGGGTCCAACTGGGGGTCAATCTCCAGGGGGCTCAGGGCTGGGGCATGGGCGCAGGGAAGGTTCAGTTGACGGCTGAGCCAGTGGCTGATCACGGCTTCCGCGCCAGCCAAGGCATCGACGCCGCCCCCTTGGCGGTAGGCCGTCAGGGCCTCGCTATCGGCGTCATCGGGGAAGCGTGCAACAACGGCGATCGCTGTGGCACCGGCATCCCGCAGGCGCTCGCCAGCCGCGAGCAGAACATCAGGGCGCTCCAGCTGCCCCCAGCTCGCGCCACTCTCCCCTTGGCTCAGGCTCACGCCGATGGGTGCGGCTGTGGTCTCAACGGGACCAAGCGTGAGGCCCAGGCTGGCCCGGCAACCGTCCGCGACCTGCAGATGCCGGAGCCGCAAGTCCTCCTCGATGCCAGCATCCAGCAGCAGACCGATGCGCTGGGAGCGCACCGGTTCAAGCGCCAGTTCTCCAGCCGCAAAACGATCGAGGCTCGATCCCTCGACGTAGTGAATGCGGGGGTCACTCCAATAGAGCGAGGCCCCATTCATCACATTGGGGTGGGTCATCAGACAGCCACTGGCGGCCGCCAGCAGACGCGCGGCGGGAACCGCATCCCCGGCGTAGCCACCCACCTCACAGCCGATCCCCGTGGGCACCACCATCAAGGTGGGCAGGGGCTCCCCAGGACGGGTCATACGAGCAGGGCGGGCTGGTGAACCATCGCTTCGAGAGTCAGCTGACGCCCACCATTGGGCAGGCAGGCCGCCTCGGTAATTGCCCAGCGCAGGGGCACACCGTGACTCCGCAACGCGGCCTCGATCTGCGGCAGCAGCGGGCCAGGTTCACAGACGAGCGTGAGCGCCAGGGAGCGAAAACCAGAGAGCCCCAGGCTCACTTTTGGTACTGACCGAACTGGGCTTCATAGAGGGCGTCCTCCTGGCCGGCAACCACCTTGAGGTCGCTGCGGGGGAAGGCCACACAGAGCAGCGTGAAGCCCTGCTCTTGGAGTTCGGCCTTGACGCCCATGGCGTCGGGCTGATGCACGGAACCTTCTTTGACAACGGCCGCGCAGGTCGTGCAGACACCGGAGCAGCAGGAGCTGGGGACGGCCACGCCGGCGGCTTCCGCAGCAGCGAGAACGGTCTGGTCAGCGGCGCAGCTGAAGCTGTGGCTCGAGCCGTTGAGTTCACAGACAACGGTGTAGGTCTCGCCCATGGATGGAGCTGCTCAGTCCAGAAGGTCCCCATTGTCCAGGATCACGGCCCACCGAGGGGGCTCCACTGCTGCGGGTGCGGGGCCAGATATTCGGGGGGTGGTCCGCCCAGGGGTGCGCTGAGGGTCAAATCAAAGGCCAAAGACACCCGAAGGTCATCGTCATCCTCATTCGCCGTCACGGCATGGTCAGTCGCAGCCGGGAAGAGAACCAACAGGCCAGCCCGGGGGGCCAGGTCGAAGTGGGGCGCATTCCAACTGATCGCACCATCGAGGGGCCCGCCATGGCCCACGGCCAGGCCCGGAACCAATTCATTGCTGTTGCGGGCCGGGTAAAGCCGCAGGCAACCACTGCGACCTGAGCCATCTCCATTGAGATAGACGATGGCGCTCAGGTGTGCATTGGGGTGGTGGTGCCGCCCGACAACCTGGCCAGGTTCACTGACGACGGGCCAAGCCCGCTGAATGTGAAGGGCAACGTGGTCGCAATGAAAACCGAGCTGCGCAAGGTAGTCCCAGGCGTGCTGGCGGACCAGCTCACTGATGCCAGCAAACGCGGGGAACTGGTGAATCTGCCAGACACCGTTGATGTCACCGGTCCAGGCACAGCCCGGGTTGGGATTACCGCTCGCCGTCCCGCGCAACGCCAAGACGTCCTGCAGCAACAGGACGGAATCCATCGGATCCAAGGGAAGCTGCACGGTGGCCAAGGCCAACGGGAACAGCGGTTGCAGGGAGACCGTCATGACGCGCAGGCGCTCCAGTCATCCTGCGATGCCGGACTCCGGACACAAAAAAAGCCCCCCCGAGGGGAGGGCTTGAGGCAACTGAGCGGAAACGCTCAGGCCATAGCAGCGGCGCCACCAACCACTTCCAGGATCTCCTGGGTAATGGCAGCCTGACGGGCCTTGTTGTAGTCCAGGGTCAGGGACTTCGCGAGGGCCTTGGCGTTATCGCTGGCGTTGTTCATCGCAGTCATCCGGCTGGCGAGCTCGGATGCAGCCGCCTCCTGCAGGGAACGCAACAGCTGGTTCTGGAGATACAGAGGCAGCAGAGCATTCAGCAGTTGATCAGGGCTCTGTTCGAAGACCAGATCAGAGGGAAGGGAGGGCTGATCGTTGTTGACCGTGCCGGTTTCCACGCCGAGCTGACCGTCACGGGTCGTGAGACGGAAGATCTCGTCGTCCGCGCTGGCAATGCCTTGGGGATCCAAGGGAAGCAGCGTCTGGGAGACGGGCTTGGAGCTCACCAGGTTGATGAACTTGGTGAAGATGATCTCCACACGATCGGTCGTTGCCGAGAGGAATTCAGCGAGCACCTCGTCGGCAATCTTGCCGGCTTCGGCAGCACTGGGAACCTGCTCGAGCCCCGTGAAGGTGGCGCGAATCGTGTACTGGCTCGCGCGGTTCTGGAAGTAGGTGGCGACTTTGCCGCCGATCAACACCAGATCCACGTCGAAGCCCTGAGACTTCAGCTCGGCGTAACGCTGTTCAGTGCGCTTGATGATGTTGGCGTTGTAGCCGCCGCACAGACCGCGGTCACCGGTAACGGCGAGCAGCGTGATCGTGCTGACATCACGGTTCTCGAGCAGCGGCGCGTCGGCAGTCTCGAATTGCATGCGGGTCTGGAGATTTTCCAGTACGCGAGCAAGACGGTCGGCGAACGGACGGCTACGCAGAACCTGTTCTTGTGCCCGGCGGACCTTGGCAGCTGCCACGAGACGCATGGCCTCGGTGATCTTCCGGGTGTTTTTGACGGAACTGATCCTGTCGCGGATCTCCTTCAGGTTTGCCATGGATTGGTCTCTCCGGGTTAACCGTCAGGGATCAGGCCGCAGCCAGCATCGAAGACTTGACTTCGTTGATGGCGGCCTTGAGGATCGCCTCTGCGTCCTCGCTGAGGACCTTCTCGGTCTGGATCTTGGTGATGAACTCGGGCTTGTTCGTCTTCAGGTACTCGCGGAGTTCGCGGCAGAACTGAACCACGGACTCGACGGGGACTTCATCAATCAGGCCCTTGACGCCGGCGTAAACCACGGCGACTTGCTCAGCCAGGATCAGGGGGCTGAACTGGGGCTGCTTCAGGATCTCGCGAAGACGCTTACCGCGGGCCAGCTGCTGCTGAGTCGCGGCATCCAGGTCGGACGCGAACTGGGAGAAGGCAGCCAGCTCGTCGAACTGAGCCAGCTCAAGCTTGAGGGTACCGGCGATCTTCTTGATGGCCTTGGTCTGGGCAGCACCACCCACCCGGCTCACCGAGATACCCACGTTGATAGCGGGACGCAGGCCCGAGTTGAAGAGGTCAGAGCTCAGGAAGACCTGACCGTCCGTGATGGAGATCACGTTGGTGGGGATGTAGGCCGAGACGTCACCGGCCTGGGTTTCGATGATCGGCAGGGCGGTCATGGAGCCCTTGCCCATGGCGTCGCTCAGCTTGGCGGCACGCTCAAGCAGACGGCTGTGGCAGTAGAAGACGTCGCCGGGATAGGCCTCACGACCGGGGGGACGACGGAGCAGCAGGGACATCTGGCGATAAGCCTGGGCCTGCTTGGTCAGGTCGTCATAGATGACCAGGGTGGCCTTGCCCTTGTACATGAAGGACTCAGCGATGGCAGCGCCGGTGTAGGGAGCCAGGTACTGCAGCGCGGCGGACTCGGAGGCGTTAGCCGCCACGATCACGGTGTAATCGAGGGCGCCCTTCTCACGCAGAACCTCAACGACGTTGGCGACGGATGCGGCCTTCTGACCGATCGCGACGTAGACGCAAACAACGTCTTCGTCCTTCTGGTTGATGATCGTGTCGATCGCGATGGCGGTCTTGCCGGTCTGGCGGTCGCCAATGATCAGCTCACGCTGGCCACGACCGATGGGAATCATCGAGTCAATAGCGGTGATGCCGGTCTGCATGGGCTCATGCACCGACTTGCGCTGGATGATGCCAGGCGCCATGGACTCGATCAGGCGGGTCTCGCTGGTGGGGATATCACCCTTGCCATCGATGGCCTGGCCAAGGGGGTTCACCACGCGGCCGAGCATCGCGTCGCCAACGGGCACCGAGGCGATCTTGCCGGTTGCCTTGACGGTGCTTCCCTCTTGGATACCGCGACCCTCACCCATCAACACCGCGCCGACGTTGTCGTCTTCGAGGTTGAGAGCAATGCCTTCGGTGCCGTCTTCGAACTGGATCAGCTCACCGGCCATGACCTGCTCGAGGCCATAGACGCGGGCGATGCCGTCGCCGACCTGCAGCACGGTACCGACGTTGCTGACGGAGACCGACTTGTCGTAATCAGCGATCTGTTGCTTGAGGATCGCGCTGATCTCGTCGGGGCGGATGGAAACCATTGGAGGCGTTGGGGTTGAGGACGAGGGGTGAGAAAGGGGTTCGGGTGCGGAGCTAGCTCACCTTGGCCAGCGCCAGTCCGAGGCGACGCACCTGACCCGCGAGGCTGGCGTCAATCACCTTGGAGCCGACTTTGACGACGAAACCGCCGATCAAATTGGGGTCGACACTCAGATTGATCTCCAGCTTGTCGGTACCGGCCACGGCCTGAACCTTCTTGCTGAGCTCAGCCTGTTGCTCCTCATTGAGGGCAGAGGCAGAGGTGACAGAAGCGAGAGCGATGTTGCGCTGCTCGCGGTAGAGCTCGAGTGTGCGATCCAGCACGGCATCGAGCATGCCGATGCGCTGGCGGTCGGCCAGCAGCTTCAGCAGGTTGAGGAAGGAAGGCTTGAGTTGATCGGCGAAGAGCTTCTCGATCGCAGCCTTCTTGGCAGCAACCTCAAGCACGGGAGAGCCCATGGCTTCCCGGAGCTCAGGTGACTCCTTCCAAAGGGACAGAACAGACTTGGCCTGCTCCATCACCTCGTCGGCTTCCTTACGGCTCTCGGCGACTTGAAGGAAAGCCTCGGCGTAGGGAGTGGTAACAGTGTTGAGCAGCGGCATCAGGCGTTCCCCAACGTTTTGATGGACTGATTCACCAACTGCGCTTGGGCGTCAGCGTTGAGCTTGCCGGGCAGGGTGGAGAGCGCCTTCTCGATGGCCAGCTGGGCTGCCTCGCGGCGGAGCTGGTTGCTGACTCGGGCGGCCTCGGCATTGAGATCGGCAGCGGCGCCTTGCTTGAGACGGGCCATCTCCTCGATGGTGCGCTTCTCAGATTCAAGGCGGATCGCTTCGGCCCGGGCCTTGCCGTCAAGGCGAATCTGCTCAGCCTTCTGCTGGGCATCGGCCAGGTCCTGCTGGGCTTGAGAGAGAGCCGCAGTCGCTGAACTCAGACGCTCCTCGGCATCTTTGAGGTCAGCAAGGATGATCGCGCGACGACGCTCCAAGATGCTGCCCAAGAAATTGGGGAGGAACTTGTAGAGCGCGAAAATGACAATCGCGAGATTGATGATGTTGGTCTCGAACAGATCGAGGTTGAGACCAAAACTGCCGTGGGAGGCAAAAAGGCTTGGAAGGGTCATTTTGCAGCCAGCAGACGGTCGACGATCAGATCCCCGAGCTTGTCGGCGTCAGTTTTGAGCTGACTGAGAGCTGACTCACGTTGAGCATCGATCTCACGACGAGCCTGCTCACGGGATGCGTTGGCATCAGCCGTCGCTGAAGCCAATGCTTCCCGGTAGAGCGCATCGGAATCTTGCTCGGCTTCCTGAATCAGCTTCTGGGTGGCCACACGAGCCTCCTTGAGCTGATCCCGAAGATCCGCTTCCAGTCGCTCGACCTGGGCAAGCTTCTGCTTGGCCTCAGCCCGGCTGGTGATGACATAGCCCTCACGGTCTTCAACGACCCGGCCAACCGGGCGGAAGAACAGAGAGTTGAGGATGAAGGTGAGGAGAACCACCTGAACTGCCATCAAAGGCAGGGTGGCGTCGAGGTCAAAAAGACCTCCCTCCGATGCACCTAGCAAAAGCCAGCTGGTCATGAGGCGTGGGCGCGGGCGGAAGAGAGCGGACGCAAGAGAAGGTGCTGAGGCGAAGGGGTGGTGGGCCGGAATACTCCGGCCCGTTCACCTCAGACGCGATCAGCCGGCGAAGGGGTTGGCGAACAGCAGCACCAGAGCGACCACGAGGCCGTAGATGGTGAGAGCTTCCATGAAGGCCAGGGACAGCAGCAGGGTGCCGCGGATCTTGCCGTCAGCCTCGGGCTGGCGAGCGATGCCTTCAACAGCGGAGCCGGCAGCGGTGCCCTGACCGATACCAGGGCCGATGGCGCCGAGGCCGACAGCCAGACCAGCGGCGATCACGGACGCTGCAGAGGTGATGGAATCCATGGTGGAACGAAGGATGTGGGGCGCTGGGAGAGCGCGGATTGGGACCGGGACGTTATCCCTGCGCCTGGGACATCTGGAAGAACCAAAGATGGGCCCGGATCGAGCCGGACCTGCGCGCAGAGAGTTTGCCAGACCGAGTGACCTCAGCCCGGCGTGGAACTGACCGTGAGGTCAGTGGTGTTCCTCGTGAACAGCCTCACCGATGTAGTTGCCGGCGAGGGTCGCGAAGATCAAGGCCTGGATTGCGCTGGTGAACAGGCCGAGGAACATGGCTGGCAGGGGCACCAGCACGGGAACCAGGAAGGCGAGAACAGCAACAACAAGTTCGTCCGCAAGGATGTTTCCGAACAGACGGAACGACAGGGAGAGAGGCTTGGTGAAGTCCTCAATAATTTTGAACGGGAGCATGATCGGCGTCGGCTCCACGTAGTACTCGAAGTACCGGAATCCTTTACGGCTCAGGCCTGCATAGAAGTAGGCCAAGGACACCAGAAGAGCCAACGCAACGGTGGTGTTGATATCGGCGGTCGGAGCGCCAAGCTCACCGTTGGGCAGGTGGATCAGCTTCCAAGGGACCAGTGCACCACCCCAGTTGCTCACGAAAATGAACAGGAAGAGGGTGCCGATAAACGGAAGCCAATCGCGATAAGCCTTCTCGCCAATCTGCTCACGAGCAAGGTTGCGGATGTAGTCCCAGAGGAACTCGATCAGATTTTGGACGCCGCGGGGATCGCGCTCCATCTTGCGGGTGCCCACAAAAAGGAACGCCAGCAAGGCGCCAATCACGACCCAGGAGCTCAGGAAAACCTGTCCGTGAATCTTGAGGTTCCCAAGTTGCCAGTAGAGGTGTTGACCAACCTCCAGTTCGGCAAAGGGAAGAACGAGTGGCAAGGAACCCATCGGGTCGACGTTCGGGGTCGCAATTGCGACGTTGAAAGGATTGGGCGCTCAGCGATCTGTGAGTGCCTGGAAAATCACCGCTGGCTTGTAGAGCAGAAAACCGAGCAGAGCTGGCAACAACTCAAGTTGGGGCAAACGAGCCCCAGCCATGACAAGGACAACGGGGACGAGGAGCTGCAACTTGCCGACCTTCTTGGAGCCGTTGCCGAGCTTTCCAACACTGCGGGCGAGAAGCCTGAGGTAGAAGGCGCCGGCTAGGCCACCGACCAGCAAGCTGCTGGCGATGTGAAGGTCGTAGATCAGAGCCGTGGCTGGAACCGCAATGGCGGAGACCAGCAGGGTGGACACGATCAGACGACGTTGAAGCCTCTCGAAGTCAGCGAGGTCAGGACTGGCCACGGAAACCGAATCGGCATCCGAAGCAAGCGTGGCCTCAGAGGACTTTGTTTCCAGAGAGGGAGAAGGAGCCGTTTCTTGGCTGCTCATCTCCTCAATCGAAGTGGGCTGCTCACGGGGAGCGTCCGGACCTGACTGGGGAGAGGAAGTTGCCAACAAAGGCGCCTTTGCTCTGAAAAGGCGCGCGGAATCTATCACGCTGCCTCGCCCTAAGCCGGGCGAAGGAGAAGGACTCGCTGACGCTGCAGTTCCCTTGCCACAGAGGCGATCTGGGCCTCAGACCAGTCCAATTGAAGCTGACCAATCGCCGTCTCAGGCTCCGCCTCCTCCAGCGCTTCGAGCAAGCTCAATCCCTCGGCACTCAGATCCAACGGGGCCATGTCGGAATCCAGCAGAGCGCGGCCGGGCCAGCCCCAGAGGCATCGGTTCCTGAAGCCCCTGGCTGCGAGCACGGCGCTGTCCTCATCCCAGTGCTGCACCTGAACTGGGCCCTTGCTCAAGAAGAACTCGAAGTGACTGATGTCAGGGTCCAGGTCTTCCACCAAGCGCCATTGCGCCTCCGCGGGAAGAGCCTGAGCCCGCTCCAACAATTCACCGGTCAAGAGCCGAGCGGGATCCCAGACCGCCGGATTGGAGAAGCCGGCAAATTGCAGATCCGCAGACGCCACAAAGGCCATCAGGCGCTCCAGGTTGTAGCTGGTCTCCTGGGGATGCAGATACATGTCTGCGAAGTTCGCGTCGGCTGCACAGTCGATGGCCCAGCGTTGCTCGTAATTCAGACGCAGTCGGTTCTGCGCCGGGAGATCAGCCATCAACTGACGCCCCAAGCGAAGGCCCTCGGCCTCCGTACCAGCACCCATTGCACTCAGAACACGCTGGGTGCGATGGATTTCCCAGCGACCACCATCCGCGTACAAAAACAGGTGGAGGAGCGCACCGGGTTTCAGCAACTGGGCTAAGGCCCGCAGACCGGCTTCCGGCTGCCTGAGGTGGTGCAAGACCCCGACGGAGTTGATGTAATCGAAGGGCCCCTCTCCATCCAGGTCCAGCAGGCTCCGGTTTTCGATACGGAGCTGGGCCTGCTCAAAGGCACCGGAGCGGCGGCAGCGCTCCCGAGCCACCTCAAGCGTTCCTGGCGAAATATCCACAGCCAGGATCTCGGCCCCTGGATTCAGATGGGCGAGGTAGTCGGTGCTGACGCCGGTCCCGCACCCCGCATCCAGGATTCGCAGGGGCTCTCCGTTGGCGCGCGCTGCGGGCAGCGATCCGGTGGCCGCCGAATAAGCCGCATCGACAAACCAGCGCCAGTTGTATCCAGGCGGGGGGCCGTCTTGAAGCGGGTCCCCTGGATAGGGGAAGCGGTCATAGAAGTCGCTCACCACCGGAGTGGCGGCATCAGCAGGGCCCTGAGTCATGGCTGGGAGCGAATCGGAAAGCGAGTGCGCAGTGGCCGAGCATTTCATGGCTTGCCTTCCGAGTGAGGGGAAACCGACAACGGGCTGCAAACATTTGTTCATGGCCCCCCGGGAGGCCAGAGGGGCAGCCGTAACGTGCCCAGGCCAGGTTCGCTTTCGTCCATGACTGTGACCGCCAGCAGCGGCAGCAGCAGGGTTGCTCCTCAGCGCTTCGACACCCTGCCGCTCTCCAGCGTTCGTCAGGCGGAGCAGCAAGACCGCTTCCCCGATGGAGGCGAGCTCAGCAACCTCACAACCTTCTTCCAAAGCGGTCAGCTGCGGGTTGAGGCGGCCCGTCGCGTCTCGGCCAATGCCGAAGCGATCGTGGCTCGGGCAGCAAGCCGGATCTTTGCCGGCGGCACCCCGCTGTCCTATCTGGACGCGCCCTTAACCCCCGCGGCAGCTAGCTCGGAGACGCCACTGGCCTCCGACCAGGCGGCGTTCCAGCGCTCCGTTCAAACCTTCTCGGGCGCCAGCGACAACTCGAAACGCGGCAATTTCCTGACCCGACTGCTGGACGGCGGCGGCGGCGATGCCGACGTCCGCGTGATCCTGCCAACAGGCTTCAACCCGATTTCAGTCGCCATCTACGGGACTGAGCGGATGCGCAAGTCCGTCCGCGACATGGCTTGGTTCCTCCGCTATGTCGGATATGCGGTGATTGCAGGCGATCCGAGCATCCTGCGCGTCAATACACGCGGCTTGAGGGATGTCCTGGAAAAGGGCTGCTCCCTGGCTGCCACCAATGTCGCGCTGCAGGAAATGCGTGCCGGTGCGGCCGAACTGCTGAAGGATTTGCCGGAAGCCCGCCAGCTACT
>JAAZUZ010000074.1 GCA_018623875.1 Synechococcus sp. HW_metabat.21 | reverse complement strand
GCCCAAGAGTCGCCCGGTGTTGCAACGCTCAGGCGTGGAGCGGGCCTGGCGCCAGGGTTGTGGCGCGTTGACGGGCGATTCGCGCACCTGGTCTGCTGGAGCGCGATGGGCGCCTGACCAGCGCTTCTGGCCCTTGAGATTGGGTCGATGCCAACGCTCGGAGTGGTGCTCGCGCCAATGCTGGGCGCGTGACCAGCGCCGCTCAGCCTTCCAGCGACCTGGATGCCAGTGGCGCTCATGCCGCCAGCGCGGGGAGTGGGCCAAGGCCGGCATCGGGACCAGGCTCAACAGGGGGGCTGTGGCCGCGCAAGCCAGCAAGAGGGATCGTCCGCAACGCAGACCAAAGCGAGAAACGGAGGCCATCGGAGTGGGTCCAATCGGGGACCTCTCCAGACAACGTCCGCTGCAGCGCTGATCTTTGACTGAGGACGATTTGACCTACAACCAGATGCGACTCAAGGCTTTTTGACGGGTGCCTTGGGTTGGGTCGTGCGTCCCTTCACCGCTTCTTCGACCTTGGCTTTGACATCAGCCGGCACCTCATTGGGGCACACCTCAACGGCACCAAGGACGGCCGAATTGATCGAACCCCGGCGCAGCTCTTCGATGGACAGGGGCTTGGTGCCCACCTGAGCAATCTGCGACTGGTGCCCGCCCTGGATCACCTGGGCGATCGTTTCACCGGCGATCGCTACAGCTTTGTCGAAGTCGGTGTCCGCCGCGCGGGCAATGCAGACATTGAGGGCCGCAATGCGCGTATAGAGGTTCATCTCCGCCTCCGTGGCCGGGGCCGCTTGAGCCGAGAGCGGCGCGATCCAAAGCACCATGGGCAGGATCAGCAGACCGAATTGGCTTCGAGACAAACGCACGTGAGAAGCAGCAATCGCCCGCTAATCCTGCTGCATCACTGATCTAGCCCTCGCCGGGTAAAGGTGCTCCAGCTTCTTCCAGACGAATTTCGTGGTGGGTTTCCACCAACTCAAGATTTCCATCGCGCCACGAATAGATGGTGCGCGCCCTGAACTGATCTTGATTCACCAGGCGGATGTACTCGAAGATGTCCCACTCCTGGTAATGGGATTCAAAGACAACCTCATGCTCATCCGCCTGGCGGACCTGACTCTTGGTCGGTGAGCCGCAGAGATAACCACGACTACGGCGCAGCTGATGGCCGCACAACGTGGCCTCCATCGTGCCTTCGCGGACGTACCGAGGCTTGATATCAAAAAAGTCGTATTCCTTTTCGGGCCACCACGTGAAGCGATAGCGCGGCTCAGATTCCGCCTGGTCCTCGAACGTTTCGACCCGCAGGAGCATGTCGACCCGCAGCACCTCGTCGTCGGGGAAAAAATATTGCCGGCGTGAGCGCCACAAACCCAGATTGCGGTTAAACCAGCGCCGCAAGGTGGTGTCGAATTGAATGCGTCCCGTTCTGGGCGCCGAAGGCATCCACGAGACCGGATGGACCCGAGTCGATAGCTCCCGTTGATGGACCACTGGGACTTATCAGACAACGACTCGTCACAGTCGTCATAGCGAGGCCGGCAGGGCTTGCCTAACCCCCATAACGTGAAACCACATTTTCTCCAGGTTTCACCCGCCGGTGCACTCTGCTGGGGAACCAATCCCCGACGGAAACGAGTCAATCCGCAGGATGCCTGCGGAAGGCCCTGTTGCGCCTGATGATCGAGGGGCTGTTGATCCGCTCTCGCTCGACGACGAGGACTCAGCGCAACGGCGACACCTGAAGTTGCTCCTGGTGGCTGGAACCAGGCACAGGGCCAGCGCTGATGTCAGGAGCCTCGTTGCGTTTCTCGAGAAGGAGGACTTTGGTTTTGAGGTGAGCCTGGAGCTCGCCGATCCAGCGCAACGGCCCGAGCTCCTCGAGCTGCACCGCCTCGTGGCCACCCCGGCGCTGATCAAGCTCGAGCCGGCACCCAAACAGGTGTTTGCAGGAAACATGCTCCTGCAACAGCTGCGCAACTGGTTGCCGCGCTGGCAGCAACTGGAGGTGGTGAGCGGCCTCGGCCTGAGCCTTCGCCCAGCGGAGAGCGACGGCAGTCGGACCCAACGGGAACTCCAACTCGAAGACCAGGTCTTGGTGCTGCGCCAAGAAAACGAAACCCTGATCGAGCGGCTGCGCGGCCAAGAGCGACTGCTGCGGATGGTGGCCCACGAACTGCGCACCCCCCTCACGGCCTCCAAGCTGGCCCTGCAAAGCCTGAACCTCGGGCAGATCGATCAAACCCGCTTTCGCGATGTGCTCGATCGACGCCTCGACGACATTGAGCAGCTCTCGAAAGACCTCTTGGAGGTCGGGACCACCCGCTGGGAGGCCCTGTTCAATCCGCAGCGCATTGCGCTTGGCCCCCTGGCCGCTGAAGCGATTCTTGAACTGGAGAAACGCTGGGTCGGTCGTGGCCTGGAGCTGATTACCGACATTCCCAGCGACCTACCGGATGTCTATGCCGACCAACGGCGGATGCGTCAGGTCTTTTTGAACCTGCTTGAGAACGCCTTCAAGTACACGCCAGATGGCGGGAAGGTGCGCATGGCGATCTTCCACCGCACGAGCCAGTGGATTGAGGTCAGTGTTTGCGATTCCGGCCCCGGGATTCCTGTGGATGAACAGGAGCGGATTTTTCAGGATCGCGTGCGCTTACCCCAGACCTCCTCGACCACATCGGGCTTTGGGGTGGGCCTCTCGGTCTGCAGACGGATCACGGAAGTGCATGGCGGCCGCATCTGGGTCGTGTCCGAACCCGATGAAGGCGCCTGCTTCTACTTCACGGTGCCCGTCTGGGACGGCCAAGGAGCCAGTTGAGTTGCAGGTCATGACCTTGATTGACGAAGGGCCCCTCTGACCCGTAACTTCTTTCCATCGGGCGCGGCGCTCAAACGCCAAGCACTGCAAGGGAACTTGCGTTCCCCTAGCAACCGAGTCCTAGCCCCCATCGTCTAGAGGCCTAGGACACCTCCCTTTCACGGAGGCGACAGGGGTTCGAATCCCCTTGGGGGTATCCAAAGAGAAGCGGCTTCGGCCGCTTTTTTTATGTCTCAATGCGACCCATTCTTGGGAGGCTGACTCAAGCGTTGGCCCTCAAGCTGAGGCTTGTCTGCGCTGGGCTTCGGCTTGCACCGCCCGCAAGTTGGCGGCCAGGTCTTCCTGCAGACGTTGCTCGATCAAACCAATCGGCATGCCCACGCAGCCTTGAACCGTGAGCTCGTAGAGGAGGGTCGTGGTCTCGCCGTCAGAGCCGATGGTCCAGACCCCATCAAAACGGCGGAAATCACCTTTGAGCATGGTGAAGGTGAGCTGCCGGGCTTCGGGGTGTTCCGTGAGCTCCAGCTGCACTCGCGCCTTGAACTGCATCCCCATGAAGCGCTGGGCACCCTCCTGCTCAAGGCCCACAACGGCACCGCGGCGCCAGAGCAGACGGGAGGTCTGGAGATTGGGAATGAATTGACTGAGTCGGTCGTAATCGGTCAGAACGGCCCAGATCCAATTGGGATCGATGGCCACCCGCAGTTGAACGGCCAACCGACGGGTCCCCCCCGGCAAGCGCTCCATCTCCTGCTGGATGGTGTCGAGCGAGCAAGCCCCTTGGTCTGAGAACGCCGGATCCAGCGTTTCGCTCAGCGATGAGGTCGAATCCGGTGGCACCGACAGCTGAGTCAAGGATTGCGCCGGGTGGCTCTAGCTCAAGAAGCGTCAACCTAACCCGCTCTGGAATGCAACGGAGGGCGCTCCAGAACCAGAGGATTACTTATGATCGCGCGCGTTCTCAGGGCAGAAGAGATCCATGCGTGTTTCGACCGCTTCATCAAGCCGCAGCGACTCACGCATGTTCACGGTGGTTGTGCAGGGGTACGGCAGTGCTCACCCCCGCAGAACTGAACGCAGCATCAGCGTTCCCTTCTCACGCCTGCAGGCACTGATGCAATCCATCAGTCAGCTCGGTGGAACGATCGTTTCGGTCACTCCCTCGGGCGACACCCCTGCTGCCCCTGCCCCAACGCCCGCGGCCAAGCCTGCCCCTGCCGCCGCGGCCAAAAAAGCCCCCGCTAAAAAAGCTGCTTCTGTGTCACACGCTGCTGTTCCGGTCAATCTCTATAAGCCCAAGACCCCTTTCCTGGGCACCGTTACCGAGAACTACAGCCTGCTGGGTGAAGGTGCGATTGGTCGGGTGAACCACATCACCTTCGACCTCAAGGGTGGCGACCCCCAGCTGCACTACGTCGAAGGCCAGTCCATCGGCATCATTCCCGATGGTGAAGATGCCAATGGCAAGCCCCACAAGCTGCGCCTCTATTCGATCGCCAGCACCCGCCACGGCGACAACCTGGCCGATGACACCGTTTCCCTCTGCGTGCGCCAGCTGCAGTACGAGAAGGACGGCGAGACCATCAACGGTGTCTGCTCCACCTTCCTCTGCGACATCGAGCCCGGCGCCAAGGTGAAGATCACCGGCCCCGTCGGCAAGGAGATGCTCCTGCCCGAGGACGAAGACGCCAACATCATCATGTTGGCCACCGGCACCGGTATTGCTCCGATGCGCACCTACCTGCGCCGGATGTTCGAAGCCAGCGAGCGCGAGAAGAACGGCTGGAACTTCCGCGGTAAGGCTTGGTTGTTCATGGGTGCTCCCACCACCGCGAACCTGCTCTACGACGACGATTTCAACCGCTACGAGCGTGAGTTCCCCGAGAACTTCCGCTACACCAAGGCGATCAGCCGCGAGCAGCAAAACGCCAACGGCGGCCGCATGTACATCCAGGACCGCGTCAGCGAGAACGCAGACGAGATCTTCGCGATGATCGAAGACCCCAAGACCCACGTCTACATGTGCGGTCTGCGCGGTATGGAGCCCGGCATCGACGAAGCCATGACCACCGCCGCTGCGGCCAAGGGTCTGGACTGGTCCGAGCTGCGTCCCAAGCTCAAGAAGGCCGAGCGCTGGCACGTTGAGACCTACTGAGCAAACAGCTCAGGTCAGCCTTTGCTCAAAAGCCCGCTTCGGCGGGCTTTTTTTGTGACTAGTCGCTGCCGAGCTCAGGAACCGCCGTTAAACCAAGGGCACGCGCGCCTTGCCCATGTCGGCCCAGCAAACCAACCCCCTCCGGGTCGGCCTTCGACAGGAGCGCGTCATCTCGCCGCAGTGTTTGGTGATCTTCGGGGCGAGCGGCGACCTCACCCACCGCAAGTTGATTCCGGCGCTGTTCGAGCTCTACCGCCAGCGGCGGCTGCCCACTGAATTCGCGATCCTCGGCTGCGCGCGGCGACCTTGGAGTGATGAGGACTTCCGGGCACGGATGGCCGAAGCGATGGCCAGCGAAATCCAGCAGCACCAAAGCGCCTGGGAGCAATTCAGCGGCTGCCTTTTCTATGAGCCGGTGGACCTGCAAAAGGACGAGGACGTCGTCAGCTTGGGCACCCGACTTGAGGCCCTGGATCGCCTGAAGGCCACCCGCGGCAACCGCACCTTCTATCTCTCCGTTTCACCAGCCTTCTACGGCAGTGGCTGCCGAGCCCTGGCCAAGGCCGGACTGCTCCAGGACGCCAACCGCAGCCGGGTTGTCATCGAGAAACCCTTTGGCACCGACTACAGCAGTGCCCAAACCCTGAACCGCATTGTTCAGAGCTGCGGCAAGGAATCCCAGATCTTCCGCATCGACCACTATCTGGGCAAAGAGACCGTCCAAAACATCCTGGTCCTGCGCTTCGCAAACGCGATCTTCGAGCCGATCTGGAACCGGAACTACATCTCCAGCGTCCAGATCACGGCCGCCGAAACCGTCGGCGTCGAGGAGCGGGCTGGGTACTA
The DNA here is from genome assembly GCA_018623875.1 of Synechococcus sp. HW_metabat.21. GTDB lineage: Bacteria > Cyanobacteriota > Cyanobacteriia > PCC-6307 > Cyanobiaceae > Vulcanococcus. The sequence continues at coordinate 1,949 of JAAZUZ010000074.1, read as the reverse complement.
CGAGACCAGCGGCGCCCTGAGGGACATGGTGCAAAACCACCTCACCCAGATGCTGGCCCTGACCGCCATGGAAGCGCCGGGTCACTTCGACCCAGAGGCGATCCGCAACGAGAAAGCCAAGGTGCTGCAGGCCGCCCGCCTGGCCAATGAGGACGAGCCCTGGAAATGCTGCGTCCGCGGGCAGTACAGCCGCGGCGGAAGCCCCGCCAACCCCATGGCGGGCTATCGGGAAGAGCCGGGTGTGAATCCAGACAGCACCACCGAAACCTATGTCGCGATGAAGCTCTTCATCGACAACTGGCGTTGGCAAGGGGTTCCCTTCTATCTGCGCACGGGCAAACGTCTCCCCAAACGCCTCTCGGAAGTCGTGCTGACCTTCCGCAAGGCTCCCGTCCAACTCTTTGATGCGGCGGGGGGAACGCCGACGGCGAACCAATTGGTGCTGCGGATCCAGCCGGATGAAGGGGCCGGCTTTGTCTTCGACGTGAAGGCACCGGGATCGGGCATGCGCAGCCGTCCCGTCGACATGCACTTCAGCTACGACGAAAGCTTCGGCGAGCCCTCGGATGAGGGCTACGTGCGACTCCTCGCCGACGCGATGCTCGGTGATCCCACCCTGTTCACCCGCAGCGACGAGGTGGAAGCGGCCTGGAGGCTCTACACCCCGTTGCTGGAACTGATTGAAGACGCCCCCGCGCGCCTCCCAGTGCACCCCTATGAAGCCCGGACCTGGGGGCCAGCCGCCTCTGATTCGCTGTTGGCCGAGGACGGCCTGATGTGGCGACGCCCGTAATCCTCCCGTTTTTCGTCGTTCTCTTCTTCAGCGATCCCCATGGCTCCCCAACTCACCCTTCAGGCCCCGATCGAGATGGCTCCCCAGGAGGTGCCGGCCTACCTGAACCGGCTCTGGAGTGACCACCTCAAGGACTCCAGCGGTGCCTCCACCTTCACCCTCGTGGTCTGGGAGCCCTCCTGGCTGCAGCAGCAGCTGATCCGAACCGGCCGTGCCGAGGGGCCCCTGAGCGGTTTGCTGAACGATGAGCTCCTGGCAGCCGCTCGGCGGGCGAGCGGTGAACTGGGCCTCCCCACCGGGACGGCGCCCACCGCACCCCAGGTGGCCTGGGCCCTGGGACAGGAGGCCGGTCAGGGCCAGGCGGAGGATCTACGCGGGCAATTCGTCGATCGCGCCATCAGCGCCCACCAACCCAGACGACTGATCACCCTGGCGCCCACCCTGGCCGAGGACCAGCAGTTGCAATCGATGGTGGCCGCCTACTGCCCACTGCCGGAGGAGCGCGGAACGAGCAACGATGCCTGTGGCGATGTCGTCGTCCTGCGGGGGGGCATGGGAGCCATGTCGCAGGGCTTGTCGATGCTGCAGGAGCTGATCCCCTCGGATCTGCCCTGCTGGGTCTGGTGGAACGGGAGCATGGATGAATCCCCCCAATTGCTGGAGGGATTGGCAACCCTGCCCCGGCGCCTGGTGGTGGATAGCTCCATCGGCGAGCCCCGGCGTTGCCTGGATCTACTCGCCCAGCGCATTGCCCTTGGGCAAGCCGTCAATGACCTCAATTGGCTGCGGTTGCGGACCTGGAGGGAATCATTGGCGATGGTCTTCGACCCCCCCAGCCGCCAAAGCGCCCTGGATCAAGTCGTCCAACTGGACATCGATGTCGAAGGCCAGCACCCGGTGAAGGGACTGCTTCTGGCCGCCTGGATTGCCGACCGGCTCGGTTGGCATCTGGTCAGCAGTTTCTGGGTCGATGGCGCCAGCCCCGAAGAACGCGGAGTGGGAGCAGAATTCAAGCGCTCGGACGGTCAAAGCGTGCAGTTCCGGCTGATGCCCGTGCCGGTCGGGGTCAGCAAGGTTCACCCCGGGGCGCTGGTGGGCCTGCGCTTGATCTGTGCCCCGCCCAACCGTTCCCCCCTGTGCGTGATCCTCTGCTCGG
>JAAZUZ010000073.1 GCA_018623875.1 Synechococcus sp. HW_metabat.21 | reverse complement strand
GAAGTCGAAATAATCCCCGCCCACTTCAAAAGCAGGGCGGCAGCGCGCGGCCAATTCGACCCCCTCGATCACGGGGCAGTGATCCGGCAGCAACTGGGCCTGGATTTCACCGCCAGTGGAAAGCTGGCGATCGAGCCGCTCATGGCGCCGGGCTTCCTGCAGCAGCTGATCGCCTTCCACCGCGACACCGGCCAGATCCGCCACCAGTTGGACGTGGCGGCGATGGCTCTCGCTCCAACTCAGACCCGCCTTGGAGCCAAACACGTACAAGCGCCCACGAACGCGGCTGCGGGCTGACAGGGAAGTGGCGACCAAGGGCCGATCCGCCAAGTGCCGTCGCACCAGCCCATCCAGCAGCTGGGCCACCGCCTCGTCTCCTGAGGCCTGCTGCAGCTGCTCATCCGAAAGCGTTGCCAGCTGGCGCAGAAGTTCGGGGTGGCTGCCATGGAGCTGCTCCCGCCAAAGGCGCCCATCGGGATGGAAGACCACCAGCGCCGCCCCCTCCGCTTCCACAAGGCGGGTGGCCACCAGGGGCACCAGCTCCAGGAAACGCTCGAGGTTGGTGAAGCTGCGCAGCGCAAAGGCCAGCGAGGCCAACAGCTCCTGGTTGCGACGCTGCTCCTTCCCCAGGCTGTCAAGCAGTTGGCGCAGCGAAGCGACGGCGGATGCCGGCTTCAGGGAGCCCACTCCACCGGGATGCGAATGATGGGCAGGCGGCAAGGTGCTCACTTGCGCGCAAGATAGCCGCGATTGTTTGGCTTACTTGGCGAGGAGTGCTTCGACGAACTCGAAGCTGTTGAAAGGCCGCAAGTCGCGAATCCCTTCGCCCGCACCGATGAAGCGAATCGGCAGACCGGCTTCCGAAGAAACCGCCAAGGCAACGCCGCCGCGGGAGCTGCCATCGAGCTTGGTCAGGACCACGCCGGTCAGACCGGCTGCCTGGGCAAAGGCCATGGCCTGCTTCAGGCCGTTCTGGCCCTGGCTGGCGTCCAGCACCAAGAGCGACTGGACCTGGGCGTCGGGCGCGAGCTTGTCCACGATGCGGCGCACCTTGGAGAGCTCCTCCATCAGGTTGTGCTTGGTCTGCAGGCGCCCGGCGGTGTCAACCAGCACCAGGTCCGTGCCCTTGGCCTGGGCCGCACCGATCGCGTCATAAACGACCGCCGCAGGGTCCGCATTAGCGGAGGGGTTCGAGACCACGGTGACGCCACTGCGTTCACCCCAAACCTGAACCTGTTGCACCGCCGCGGCCCGGAAGGTATCCGCGGCCGCAATCAGGCAGCTGTAGCCGCTGCGGATTGCCAAGTTGGCGAGCTTGCCGAGAGTCGTGGTTTTACCCACGCCGTTCACCCCGACCATCAGCCACACGTTCAAGCGACCGCGCTCTGGAGCAAGCAACGCCGTGCCGCTGGCCTTGATGGGCTGATCGAGCAGACCCTTCAGCTGGTCTTTAAGGAAACGAATGCCCTCCTCGGGCTCGACGACTTCCTCATTCAGGCGCTGACGCAGGGCCTCCAGAACCTGGTCGGTGGCTTGCACCCCGACATCAGCGCGGAGCAACAGCGATTCGAGGTCGTCGAGAACCTCAGGGGTCAGCGGGTCATCGCCAAGGGTGTCGAGCAGCTGGGTGACGAAGCCCTGACGGGTCTTCTCCATGCCCCGGCGCAGGCGCCCGAGCCAATCGATTTCCTCGAGGGAAATGTCGGAGAGCTGGCGGCCCTGGGCGGCCAACACCTCCGCCGACCAGGTGAAGTCCTCATCGAAGTCCCCCAAGCTCGGGGCTGCTTCATCGGTCGCCGCTGGAGTCGGTTCAACCGGCGCAACCGGCGTCTCGATGGCCCGCTCCAGCTGCTCTTGCTGGCGCTGGGCCCGCTGTGCTGCGGCCTGCTCCAGCAAGGACAAGCCAGGAGCAGGTTCAGGGGTCTGAACAGGTTGTACGGGATCCGGATCCGGAGCGGATACGGGCTCGGGGGTGGGGTCCGCTGGGAGCGCTGGTTCCGGTTCTGGCTCAGCAGCCGCGGCCGCTTCCTGCTTTTGTGCCTCTTGTTGGGCCTTCAGGCGGGCGTAGGCCTGGCGCGCCCAATCGAGCGCGTCCTGATCGATGTCCGAGGCCCCCGGAGCGGGCTCCGCAGCAGCAGGAGTGGGAGCGGGCGGAGCCTCTTGTTGGGCAGGGGGCTCAGCGGCCTGGTCCGGCAGGGAATCCTGGGGGTTCTGAGGGGCCGCGCTGCGATTGAACCAGTCGTAAACCATGCCGTCTCTCAGCTCTTAGCGGGGGCGTTCGTGAAACGACGCAGCACGCCGTTGATCATGCGGCGGCCCTGCTCATCGCTGTAGCGGTTGGCCAGCTCAACGGCCTCGTTGCAGGCCACCGGCGCGGGGGTGTTGAACTGCTCGATGTCCACGGCCGCCAGACGCAGGATGTCCCGGTCGATCCGAGGGAGCCTGGTCAGGCGCCAACCCTCCATCACCGCATCCAAGCGCTGATCCAGATCGGCACGACCGGTCAGCACGGCCCGGGCCCGGTCGATGGCACCGCGGCGGATCTCCTCTTGATCCGAGAGCATCAACAGACGAGGGAGCTCCAGGCTCGCGGAGAGGCGGTTCAGACCGTTCTCGGCGTGCTCAAGACCGTCCTGCAGGTGCTGGCGGATGCGAGGTAACTGACCGACCGCACCCTGGTCCTGGAGCTCGCTGTCCAACAACTGCTGTTGGGCGGCCTGCAGTTCAGTCGCGGCCTGATCTAGGGCCTCCCGCACGTGCTGGCTCAGGGAAGCCAGGGCCTGCTGCAGCAGGGTGTCAAGGGAGGTGTCGGCGCTGGGCTGACGGTCACTGACCTGACCCAGCATCAGCAGGGCCAGTTCGCGGGCTACGGAGCGGCTCTGCATCAGGCCTTGTTGGAGGGAAGGGAGGAGTAGGCGGGGGCTCGCAACTGGGCGAGAAGGCTGGAGAAGCTGCGGCTGGCCGGGGTCTCGCGCTCATCGGGATTGACGATCCCCGCCGAGATGATCGTGCGGAAGGCATCTTCCACCGAGAGATCCAGATCCTGGACAGAGGACTCCGGCACCAAGGCGTACCAACCGGTGGTGGGGTTCGGAGCCGTCGGGATAAAGACGCTCAGCATCGGCTTTTCAAAGCCAGCCGACAACGTCGCCCCGAGAACACCGGTGACAAAGCCCAAGGCGTAGAGCCCCTCACGGGGATATTCCACCAGGACCACGCGGCGGAACCGACTGGAGTTATCCCGCAGGAAGGTCTCCAGCAATTGCTTGAGGGTCTTGTAGACGGAACCCGCCACGGGAATCCGCTGCAGGGTGCCCTCGCCAAACTCCAGCAACCATCGGCCAACGATGTTTCGGGCCATCAGGCCGATCAACAGGATCCCCAGCAGGGGAACCAGCAGCCCCAAGCCCAGATTGATCAACTCCTGAAGAACCGGGTTCAGGGTGTTGAACGGGTTGAGCTGCTTCGGGATTGACGTCAGGAACGCCAGAACGAAACGGCTCACCGTCGTCGCGAGCCAGATCGTGGTGGCAAGGGGAATCACCACCAAGAGGCCTGCAATCAGGTCGTTCTTGAGATCCTGCTGGAGGCGATCGCCCAGCGGTTGCTCAGGTCTGGGGCTGGACTGCACCACTGAATTGCGTCGCTCGACTGGCCGGAATTCCGGTCACAAAGGGCCAACCTGCAACTTAGCCAGTCGCCCTACAGAACAGCCGCCATGGCAAGCAGCGCAAAGGCGATCAGCAAGACAACAGCAGTGCCCGTCCCACCAATCCGGCGCTGGTTCAACGCCAGGTCGCGGCGGGTCTCAGCCTGTTTGATCTGATTTTCGGCCTGCTGCAGCTGGCTTTCCATGAAGGCGCGGGCCGCCTTCTGCTTCTCCTCGTCGCTTGCAGCCTGGGGGATTTGACCGTTCTGCACCCCCTGCTCGATCACTTGCTCCAGCACCTTGGGGTTATCGAGCTGGGCCTTGGCGAGCTCCAGCTGACCGCGCTGCGCTTGCAGGGACTGGTTGGTCTGATCGCTCAGGCTCTGATCGCCGCTGATGGTGGCGGGAACCGTGAACAGCAGAGCCAAGGCCAGAACGCCGCTGATCACACAAACCGTCCAACGCAGGGGGGTCGGACCGGACTGGGGATCCTCAAGGCGGGAGCCGAGCAGCATCAAGAGCATGCCCACCAGGGCCATCGGCGACTGGGTAATCAGGGTGGAGCTGAGCAGCTGGCGGAAGCTCTCCTCATCCCAGCCATTGACCGAAAGCACCGCCAGGAGCTGCAGCGCCAGCAGCACCACCAGGGTGATCCCGAGCCAGCGCAACAGACTGGGGAAACGTCCTGCAACAGCTGAACTCACCGGGAGGACCTTGGAAGTTGGGCAAGCGTAGGGGCGATCAACCCAAGCCACAGCCTCTTCCGGCTGAGGATCTGGCTAGATCACTCAAGGCACAGGCCTTGGAGTTGGGCTTCAGCCTTGTGGGGGTTGCCTCAGCGGGCGGCAGTGAGCGAATGCGCTTGCGCAACGCCGCGCTGCAGCGCTGGCTCAAGGCGGGCCATCACGGGGAGATGGCCTGGATGCAGGACCCCAGACGCCAAGCGATTGAGGCGCTGTTGCCCGGGGTGCGCAGTGTTGTCGCAGTCGGCCTCAACTATTACGTCGATGCCCAGCCGGCGCCCGGCAGCTTGAAAGTGGCCCGGTATGGCTGGGGCCGGGACTACCACCGGGTCATCGATGGGCGCTTGCGGGCCCTAGGACGTTGGCTCGAGGAACAGCAGCCACAGGCCCGATGGCGCGCCTGCGTCGACAGCTCGCCTCTCTTGGATAAGGCGTGGGCGGAGGAAGCGGGCCTGGGCTGGATCGGTAAACACAGCAACCTGATCAACCGCGACTGGGGGTCCTGGCTGCTGATCGGGCACCTCCTCACGGACGTGGACTTCCCTGCGGACGCACCCGCCACGCCCCACTGCGGAGCCTGCCGCGCCTGCCTCGACGCCTGCCCAACGGGCGCCATCGGTGAGCCGTTTGTGGTCGACGCCCGCCGCTGCCTGGCCTTTCACACGATCGAGAACCGCGCGGAGGAGCTGCCGCCCGAAATCGCCAGCGGCTTGAACGGTTGGGTCGCCGGCTGCGACATCTGCCAGGACGTTTGCCCCTGGAACCAGGGGGAACGGGTCTCCAGCAGCGATCCCGATCTGCAACCGCGTCCCTGGTGGCTGGACCTCCAGGGAGCTGACGCCCTGGGCTGGAGCGATGCGGATTGGGACAACAAACTGCGGGCTTCAGCCCTACGGCGGATTAAACCCGCGATGTGGAGGCGAAACATTGCAGCAGCCCTAGGCTGAGCGCTCGATCGCTCTGCATCGATGGCTGCGCGCTGGTTGAAGGTTCTCGCCGCAGCGCCCCTGATGCTGGCCAGCCTCACTGGGGGCCCCGCCAAGGCACTGGTTCCCTACGTGGTGGTGCCCAGCGAGCGCACCCTGGAAGCAGCTGGCCTGGGCATTGCCCAAGCGGCCAGCCGACTGTTGAAGTTGGGTCAGGCCGAGGAAGCCGCCAGCCTGGCGGCCCTGACGGTTCAACTCATCCCGACGGATTCCCGGGGCTGGCTGCTGCTGGCGGAAGCGCAGTTGCGGAGCGGCGAGGACGCCGAAGCCTCCGCCTCCCTCGAGCAGGCGCGGAACCTGGATCCCCGCAACGCCGGAATCCTGTTTGCCCAAGGCTCCCTAGCCCTGAAGGCCAACGAACCGGCCCGCGCGGTTGAGCTGATCCGCCAGGGGCAGCGCATTGACGACAAGAACGCCGGCTCCTACTTCGATCTCGGCAACGGTTACATCCTGCTGGGGGAACCCAAAGCCGCGCTCTCGGCCTTTGAGCGGGCCTCCAAGCTGCGCAGCGATTTCTGGGAAGCGATCAACAACCAATCGCTGGTGCTCTACGAGCAACGCAAGGACGCCGAGGCCATCCAACGCTGGCGATCCGTGTTGACGATTCGGCCCACGGCGGCCGAGCCGATGTTGGCCTTGGCAGCAGCACTCAATGCCCAGGACCCCGGCAATGGCGAAAGCCTCGACCTGGCCAAGCGGGCCCTAGCCAGCGATCCCAACTACGTCCTCAGCAGCTATCAGCAGGAGCAGCTCTGGGGCAGCCGCCTGCGCCAGGCCACCAGCGTCCTGCTGGAGAACGCCAGCCTGAAGGGCGATGTGGAGCGAGCCCAGGCCAACGCAGATGCTGAGCCCGTTGAAGAACCTCGGTAGGCTGAGCCGCACTTTCTGACCTCGGATGCCCAAGGCGCGCCCCGAACAGCCGCTGCCCGACCCATCCGACGAGCGTCGTATTCAGCCGATTGAGCTGCATCAGGAGATGCAGCGCTCGTACCTGGAATACGCCATGAGCGTGATCGTGGGACGGGCCTTGCCCGATGCCCGCGATGGCCTCAAACCGGTTCAGCGGCGCATCCTGTTCGCGATGCATGAGCTGGGGCTGACCCCAGATCGCCCCTACCGCAAATGCGCCCGCGTCGTCGGCGACGTGCTGGGCAAATACCACCCCCATGGCGATCAGGCGGTCTACGACGCCCTCGTCCGCCTGGTGCAAACCTTCGCCAGCCGCAATCCACTGCTGGATGGCCACGGCAACTTCGGCTCGGTGGATGACGACCCACCGGCGGCCATGCGTTACACCGAAACGCGTCTGGCACCGATCGCCAATGAGGCGATGCTCGACGAGATCGGCAGCGACACGGTCGATTTCGCCAATAACTTCGATGGCTCCCAGCAGGAGCCGACTGTGCTTCCGGCGCAGCTGCCCTTTCTGCTGCTAAACGGCTGCACCGGCATCGCCGTTGGGATGGCGACGAACATTCCGCCCCACAACCTCGGGGAAGTGGTGGATGCCCTGATCGCCCTGGTGCGCAAGCCGGAGCTCAGCGACGAGAAGCTGCTGGAGCTCGTTCCAGGCCCCGACTTTCCCACCGGCGGTGAAGTACTGACCGGCAGCGGCGTGCGGGACACCTATCTCTACGGCCGCGGCAGCATCCCCATGCGGGGTGTCGCCCACATCGAGGAGATTCAGCCGGGCAAGGGACGCCACAAGCGCGGAGCCGTCGTGATCACGGAGCTGCCTTACCAGCTGAGCAAGGCGGGCTGGATCGAGAAGCTGGCTGACCAGGTCAACGACGGAAAGATCAACGGCATCGCCGACATCCGCGATGAATCCGATCGCGAAGGCATGCGGGTCGTCGTCGAACTGCGCCGGGACGCCAACCCGGAGAAGGTGCTGGCGGACCTGCAGCGGCGGACGGCGCTCCAGAGCAATTACGGCGCAATTCTGCTGGCCCTGGTCAACGGCAAGCCGATCCAACTCAGCCTGCGCCAACTCCTGCATGAGTTCCTGGACTACCGGGAACTGACAATCATTCGGCGAACCAAACACGCCCTCAAGCGTGCGGAAGATCGCCTCGAAGTGGTCGAAGGCCTGATCACCGCCCTCAATGCCCTGCAACGGGTGATCGAGATGATCACCGCGGCACCCGATGCCTCCAGCGCAAAGGCCAGCTTGCAGGTGCACCTCGACATCAATGAGCGTCAAGCCGATGCCGTGCTGGCGATGCCCCTGCGGCGGCTGACCGGGCTTGAGCAAGAAAGCCTGCGCAAGGAAGCAGACGATCTGCGCCAGGAGCGGGCCCGCCTACGGCACCTCCTGGATGAACGTCATGCACTGCTGGACGCAATGGTGACCGAGTTCAAGGCGCTGAAGAAGCGCTTTGCCACGCCACGGCGCACCCGGCTTGTGGAAGGCGGCGATGAGCTGGTGGCCCAG
>JAAZUZ010000072.1 GCA_018623875.1 Synechococcus sp. HW_metabat.21 | reverse complement strand
CAGGGCAAGGCGGTGCGCTGGAGCTGGGCTCCGCAGCCACTGGCGTGCGCCAGGTTCAGGACGGCGCGCTGGAGTCCGTCACTGCTGTCTGTGCCGCACACCCGCCATGGAGAGTCCTTGGGCTGGCTCGCTTTAAGGGCGCCGATGGCATCCAGCCGAGGCCTGGGCCGTTGATGGGCCTGGATGGCGCGCTGCCGTAGCTCCGCTTGGATGGGCTCCTCAAGTTGGTTTTTCAGGAGCGCCAGCCCGAGGCGGCTCAGTCCGTGGGGGCCGGTGCTCACCAGCCAATCCCCCGGTTGCCCATCCCTTCGGCGGATCGGGCCAGGTCCAAGGCGCCCAAGGGCCGTGATGGCCAGCAGGCGTTGCTGTCCGCTGCTGCAGTCTCCGCCCAGCAGACTGCCGCCATAGCGCTGCATGGCCTCAGAGAGGCCCTGATAGACGCCCTCGACCCAGCTCCAGGTGGTGTCTCCTGGTGCGACCAGCCCGACGGTGAGCCCGAGGACCTCGCTGCATCCCATCGCCGCGAGGTCGGAGAGATTGGCGGCCGCCGCGCGCCAGCCCAAGTCCTGGGGGGACATGGTCGCGTCGCTGAAATGAACCGTGTCCACAAGGACATCGGTGTTGACCACCACCGCTCCAGGCAGGGACGGGCTCAGGATCGCGGCGTCGTCCGCCAGCTGGCCTGCGGGTGCATAGGCCGAGAGCCGTTCAATCAGCTCCCACTCCCCGAGCTGATCGAGCCGCATTTAGGCGTGGGCTTTGAGGTTCTCGCCCCCGTCAATCAGGCGAGCCCGGACGATGCCGTCGTCGATCCCCAGCTCTTCGAGCACGTCGAAGCCGTCGACCACATACCCAAAGGCGCTGTAACGGCCATCGACGAGGTTCAGGCCTGCCGGGGTCAGCTCGGCTTCGTAAAGGAAGAAGAAGAACTGGGAGGAGCCATCGGCGAGGGATTCGTCGGAGTGGGCCCAGCCCATGGTGCCCAGGGTTGCGAATGGGAGCACCGGGGTCGCCTCAAAGCGGCCCAGGTCCTCAAAGGTGGCGTTGTAGAAGGGCTCAGATTCCCCGGGAATCATGATCTCGAGGGGGACCTGGCGCTCGGCCTTGGTTTTCGGGTCGATGTAGCCGGTTTCAGGGCCTTTGGGGTCGCCGGTCTGCAGGACGTAGAAGTCTTCGGCGCGGGTGAAGGGGAGGCCGTCGTAGAAGCCCTGCTTCACCAGGTCGACGAAGGCTCCAGCGGTGAGGGGAGCGTTGTAGCCGTCCACCACAGTCGTGACGGTGCCTTTGGTGGTCTCGATCTCAACGGTTGCGCGCCCCAGCAGCCGGGGGAGTGCATCAAAGTCGCTGGGGATGGCGAACGGGAAATCCCCCACCAGCAGGGCCTCAAGCTCCCCGACGGTGCTCAGGGCTGCGCGTCGGTCATCCAGGAAGCGATCGCGGTCTGAACTCTCGCTGCTCGCCACCAGGGTTTCGACCTGGGCCTGCAGGGTCGTGATCAGGCGTTGCCCCTCGGATTGCTTGGCGTCCGGCAGGCTCGCCACGATGGCGTCAGCGCGGGTGCTGAGCAGGGACTGACTGCGTTTGACCGTATTCGCCAGAGCGCTCCAACGCTTCGCTCTGAGGTCGTCGCTGGTGCTCTCCAGCCTGTGCTGCAGCCGTTGCAGATCCGATTGCTCGATCGGCAGTGCGTTGCGAAGGATTGCGGCGGGATCCTTGACGGCATTCCCCGGCGGCAGGGCCGCTTGGACCGGGGCTACCAGTGGGAAGGCGGCAAAAGCGATTGCGATTAGCAGGGCGGGTACCCAGCGAACCAGCCAGCGCTTCAGATCCATGCTGCAGCCTTGTCTCTGCCGGGACTCTGCCACAGCCGTACAATCCCGCCTGAACCGTGATGCCGGAATGATCTCGAGCAACGACTTTCGTACCGGCACGACGATCGAGATCGACGGACAGGTCTGGCGCGTCGTCGAGTTCCTGCACGTCAAGCCTGGTAAGGGTTCCGCGTTCGTGCGAACGAAGCTCAAGGCTGTCCAATCCGGCAACGTTGTCGAGAAGACCTTCCGGGCCGGTGAGACCGTGCCCCAGGCGGTTCTCGAGAAAGCCGTGCTCCAGCACACCTACATGGAGGCCGACGATTACGTCTTCATGGATATGTCCACCTTCGAGGAGACGCGCCTGACCGCCAAGCAGATCGGCGACCAGCGCAAGTACCTCAAGGAAGGCATGGAGGTCAACGTCGTCTATTGGAACGGGAAGCCTTTGGAAGTGGAACTCCCGAACTCCGTTGTTCTGGAAATCACCCAAACTGACCCGGGTGTGAAGGGTGACACCGCAACTGGCGGCACCAAGCCCGCCATCGTCGAGACCGGCGCTCAGGTGATGGTTCCCTTGTTCCTCTCGATCGGCGAAAAGATCAAGATCGACACCCGCACCGACAGCTACCTGGGCCGCGAGAACTGATTCCATGCAACTCGACCACAACCAGCTGCGTGAGCTGATCGCCCTGCTTGGTGACAGCGATATCCAAGAACTCAAGCTCGAAGGGGATGATTTCCGCTTGGAGCTGCGTCGCAACCTGCCAGGCGTCCAGCCCCAGGTGGTGATGCAAGCGGCCGCCCCCGTGGCGGCACCTGCCGCCGCTGCCCCTGCGGCGGCCGCTCCCTCCGCGGCTCCCCCGGCAGCACCCGCGGTTCGGAGCGATCTGATTGAGATCACCGCTCCGATGGTGGCGACCTTCTATCGCTCCCCTGCCCCGGGCGAGGCGGCCTTTGTTGAGCTCGGCGCCAAGATCAATGTGGGCCAGACCGTCTGCATCCTCGAGGCGATGAAGCTCATGAATGAGCTCGAGTCCGAGGTGAGCGGCGAAGTCGTTGAGATCCTTGTCGAGAACGGCACCCCCGTTGAGTTCGGCCAGGTGCTGATGCGGGTGAAGCCCGCCTAGCCCAGCTCCTGAGCTGCTTCGAGGGCCGCGACCATGCTCTCGGAGCGCGCCAGGCCTCGCCCGGCAATGTCAAACCCGGTTCCGTGATCCGGTGAGGTCCTGAGAAAGGGCAGCCCCAGGCTGGTGTTTACCGCTTGGTCAAAGGCCAAGAGTTTCACGGGGATGAGCCCTTGGTCGTGATACAGCGCCAAGAAACCGTCGGGCGCGTCCCCGCCCTGCCGCCAGGCCAGACCCGCACTGAGCCAGCAGGTGTCAGGGGGGAGCGGCCCCACGAGTCGGACGCCCGGGTTGCGCGCTGTCCAGTCCTTCAGAGCTGCTTCAAGCCAGGTCGCCTCTTCTTGGCCTAAGCGCCCGGCTTCCCCCGCATGGGGATTGAGCCCAGCCACCGCCAGGGTTGGGTCCGGGCGAAATCGACGGCAGAAGTCCAAAAGGACATCCAGCTTGGCCTGCACCCGTTCGGGGTTTAGGGCCTGGGGCACCTGCTGGAGGGGAATGTGGGTGGTGGCCAGCAGGGTGTTCAGTCGCCAGCCACTTTGGGGCGAACGGGCGGTGAACAGCATGGAGGCGTTCTGGACGCCGGCTAGTTCAGCCAAGCGCTCCGTTTGACCGGGGTAGTGGTGGCCAGCGGCGTGCCAGTGCTGCTTGGCGATGGGGGCGGTCACCAGGGCTGCGCGCTGGCTCCGCTGCACGAGCGCGACGGCTTCGCTGAGCCAACGGAAGCTCGCATCACCGCTCAGGGCATTTGGAGCCCCTGCCTGAACGGGTTGCTGCAGCGGGCAATCCAGCAGCTCGAGCCCGGCAGGGTCAGCCAGGGGGGCATCGCTGCAGCCTTTGAGCTGCTGGTAGCTCTCCTCGAGCCAGCGGCGGCAACCGACCAGCAGCGGTGGCTCCGCCTCACTGCTCCAACGCGCCAGGGCCTTAAGCACGACTTCTCCACCGATGCCCGCGGGATCGCCCAGGGAGACGATCAGGCGAGGGCGCTTAGCGCTGCTGTCGCTTGGCGGATCACCCATGTTGCGTTGTCTGTTGCAGATCGGGATGGGCATTGCCCTGGTGAAAGGGGTGCAGAACGGCTGGGTTCGAGTTGCACCGGAACCGTCTTGTCCACGATGCAAGAGTGACCTTCGTGCCGGCCCCAGATCAAAGCCCGGCGGGATTGGACACAACGCGTCCCCAGCTGTATTCCATCACTTGGGACGGCTCCGCTCCTCGTCCCAGCTGGCGGTAAACCCCTCGCGGTAGCTCGGGTAGCGCAGGCGATAGCCCAGCTTCTGGCAGAGCAGTGCATTGCTGACCCGTCGGTTGTCCGCCCAGAAACTGAGGGCCATGGGACTCATCGCCGCCTGGGCCTCCTGGAAGGTCCGGACGGCGGGCAACTTGCAGCCCAAGAGGTGGGCGGCATAGCCCAGTGTTTCGCTGGAGGGGCAGGGCAGATCGTCGCTGACGTTCACCACCGTTGGCCTGGCCTCAGCCGGCAAGTCGCAGCAGTGCAGCAGGGCGCCGACGATGTCATCGACATGGATCCGGCAGAAGACCTGCTGGGGTTTGTGGATCAGGCGTGCTGTGCCCTGTTCCAGTTGCTGGAAGGGACAACGGCCCGGGCCGTAGATCGCGGGGAGCCGAAAGCTTTGGAGCGGTAGAGCGCTGGCCAGCCAGCGTTGCTCGCATTGGAGCCGCGATTGGCTGCGGCGTAGCCCGGGTTGGGTGGGGCTCCCTTCATCGGCCCATTGGCCTTGGGTGTCGCCGTAGACCCCGGTGGTCGAGAGGTAGCCCACCCAATCGAGCGGCTGTGGCTCCAGGGATGCCCGGAGCACGTTGTACGCGTCGTCCTCGCCGTCCCCATTCGGAGGCAGGGTGATCAGGACATGGCTCAGGGCCTCGGGCAGTTCGGGGATGGCGCCCTCACCCGCATTGAACCGGAGCCAGTGCGGCTCCTCCTGGGCCGATCGAGAGGTCAGCCAGACCTGGGCTCCCCGTGCCCTTGCCGCTGCAGCGAAGCGCTGACCGGTGTATCCCCCGCCGATGACCAGCACGCGGGAGGAGGGGTTGACACCATGATCTGTCATGAGTACACCTGTATTACTTGACGACTGATCGGTGACCGCATCCTGCTTCCCCGCCCCCCTCGCGTCCTCCTTCGTCGCTCGGGCGCCAGTGCGCGTGCGCCCAAGGCGGCGTCTGCGGGCGGGTGTTGAGCGCCGTCTGGTGGGTTTTTCGGCTTTGGCGCTGATGCTGGTTTCGGCGCTGCTGCTCGCTCCGGATCAGCCCGAGGCCCAGGCGGAGATCTGTCAGCGCCACAACGGCGCCGCGGCTTGTCGGATCTGGTGACCTAGGCCGCCTGCAGGTAAGGCTGCATGGGGTTGAAGCCGGAGTCCGTTGCGGCTTGCTTGGGAATGGCGCCGGGGCTCGCCCACTGCAGCAGGCGCAAGGCCAGGCGCAGGTCGCCATCGGTCCAGGCGCGAATGGCCATGGCTCGGCGAGGGTCATAAAACCGCTGTTGCCGATACCACTCGAAGGCGTCGGCGTCGCTCTTGCGGCCGTTGCAGGCCAGGCAGGCGGGGACGCAGTTCTCGGTCACGCTCAGTCCGCCTCGACTTTGCGGAAAGACGTGATCAATGGATTCAGAAGGTTTGCCGCAGTAAATACATGTCTTACCCGTGTAAGTGTGGAGGGATTGTCTCCACCGGCGAACACGAAGTTTGGGGCACAAGTCTTCAAGGAAAACGGCATCCCTGCTGTGCATCCGAATAATTCGGTTGCTGCGAGTCTGACCTGAGTGGCTTGGATGTCAATGTGTCGAACGATGCATTTTGCAAGGCTTATTGCAAGTGTTGCGCCGGCCCCACGCTTCGCTAAATTATGAGTTGCTGCCCCAGCTCCGACGTCTCAGCAACGCACCGCGCGCTGTCTGATGCGGCTGGGAGCATCGGGCTCCATTGAGTTGGTGTTGCCGTTTGATGCGGTGACCCAAGCCCAGCTCCGGGCTGTGCGTCCGCGCGGGTACTGGCGCTCTCGGCAGGGCTGCTGGGAGTTCCCCCTTGAAGCGGCTCTGGTGTTGCGTCAGCACTTCGGCCAGCGGTTTGCGATGGAGGATCCGCTGCCGCAGTGGTGCCGCTGGCTGGAGCAGCCGCTGCCCCCCTTGCCGCCCCACCGTGAGCTGATTGCTCGCGCTGGACTGGCGGATCCCCTGCCGGATGGACGGGCACTCTTCGCGCATCAGCGCGCGGCGGTGCGTTGGTTGTTGGCCCGGCGCGGAGCCGTCCTGGCGGATGCCATGGGTCTCGGGAAAACCTTGACTGCCTTAGTTGCCGCTCGCGCAATGGTGCGCGTGGCGGATTGCCACGTGGTGGTCATTGCCCCGACGGGTCTGCATCGCCATTGGCGGCAGGAGGCGGCAGCCTTGCAGCTGCAGATCACCTTGCTCAGTTGGGCGGCGTTGCCGGACGACTTGCCTGAGGCGGGCACGGTTCTGATTGCCGATGAGGCCCACTACGCGCAGAACCTGAACGCAGCGCGCACCCAGGCCTTTCTGCGCTTGGCGCGTCATCCGCGCCTGCGGGTTGCCTGGCTGTTGAGTGGGACGCCGATGAAGAACGGCCGACCGGCCCAGTTGTTTCCTCTGCTCGCCGCCATTGGACATCCGCTGGCGAAGGATCAACGGGCCTTTGAGGAGCGCTACTGCCTCGGCCATTGGCATGAACGCTCTGGCACACGGCAGTGGAGTGCCACAGGGGCGACCCATCTGCCCGAGCTTCAGCGCTTGGTGCGGCCCCTGCTGTTGCACCGGCGCAAGCAGGATTGCCTCGATCTCCCCCCCAAGCGGCGGCAGATGCTGCCCGTCAGCTTGACCGAGGCGGAGGGACAAGGGTTCCAGCACCGCCTGCAGCTCAAGGTCGAGGACTATCGCCGCCGGGCGGCGGCGGGCCTGGTGCGCCGGGATGCGGAGGCCTTGGCCGTGCTGACCGCCCTGCGGCAGATCGGCGCGGAATACAAGCTCCCTGCTGCTGCAGACCTCGTGGCGCGTTTGCAGGCCGAGGGGCAAGCGGTTGTGGTCTTCACCGCCTTTGTCGCGGCGGCCCAACTGCTGCAGCAGCGATTAGGCGGTGCCCTGCTCACAGGACGGCTGGCGGCGGCCGAGCGGCAAAGCGTGGTGGATCGGTTTCAGGCGGGTGAGGAGCCGCTCTTGATCAGCACCTATGGGGTGGGGGGCCTCGGTTTCACCTTGCATCGCGCCAGGCATGTGGTCCTGCTGGAGCGGCCATGGACCCCCGGCGACGCCGAGCAGGCGGAGGATCGCTGTCACCGCATCGGCATGCAAGGCACCCTCGAGTGCCATTGGCTTCAACTCGGGGTGGCGGATCAGTTGGTCGACGGCCTGATCGCTGACAAGGCGGAGCGAATTGCCCTCTTGCTTAGTCGCGGTCAGACCCAGTTGGATCGTCAGCCGTTGCCGCGGATGGTGCAGCAGCTGCTCGATCAGTGGTGAGGCGTAGGCAGTTGCGCCTGCGCAGATCGATTTCATCGCGCATCAGCGCGTCGACTTGGTGCTTGCCTTGCTTCACCAGGGCGGCGGCCTTCAGGCTGTCGCGGCAGGCCTCTTGAGGTTTGCCGGCCAACTTGAGCAGCAGGGCCCGCTCGTTGCGCGGTTGCGGATGCTCGGGAAAGGTCTCGACCACGGCGTCGCAGTGCTTGAGCAGGGCGGGCAGACGATCGAGATCGACGCCGCGCAGGCAGTCGTCAACCCGGGTCTGGCTTTCGCCAGGTTCCGGTGGAGCACTGCAGCTGCTGAGGGCAATGCAAAGCAAACCCGCCCCCAGGGATGGCGGTAGCCAGGAGCGGGTGCGGGTTGCCATCGGCCTCAGTAGGCGTAGCGGTTCACGTTGCTACCACCGGTGGTGCTGGTGCCACTGGTGATCCCCGTGCTGGTGCCGGTGCGGTTGGTGCT
>JAAZUZ010000071.1 GCA_018623875.1 Synechococcus sp. HW_metabat.21 | reverse complement strand
TTCATGGGGATGGAATTCGGCCAACGGGCTGAATGGAATGTCTGGGGTGATCTGCAGTGGGATCTGCTCCAGTACCAGCCCCATCAAGGACTGCAGCTCCTGGTGGATGACCTCAACGTCTTCTACAAATCAGAGCCGGCTCTCTGGCGCGACGACTTTGAGGAGTACGGCTTCCAGTGGATCGACTGCAATGACAACCGCCACTCAGTGATCAGCTTCATGCGGCGCGAAAGCACCACCGGCCAGTGGCTCGTGGTGGTGGCGAACTTCACCCCACAAAGCCATTCCCACTACCGCGTCGGCGTTCCGTTAAGCGGTTTCTACACCGAGCTGCTCAACACCGATGCCGCCCGCTACGGCGGCAGCAACCTGGGCAACCTGGGGGGTAAATACACCGACGAGTGGGGCATCCACAGCTACGAGAACTCCCTCGATCTCTGCCTTCCGCCCCTCTCGGTACTCGTCTTCAAGCGGGATGAGAAGCGCAGCCAGGAACGCCAAGCGGACGGGGAGACTGAAGTTCGTGAAGAAGCGACGGGACCCGGTCCCTGGTAGGCCGCATTCGGGGGTCTGCTCGGGTAGCTTCCAAGGCCCCATCGCGACTCCTCATGTCTTCCAACGCCCCCCTGCTACTGCGAGCCGCCCGTGGTGAGCAGGTGGAGCGTCCACCGGTTTGGATGATGCGCCAGGCCGGCCGGTACATGAAGATCTACCGCGACCTGCGCGACAAATACCCCAGCTTCCGCGAACGCTCTGAGAACCCGGATCTCTCCTACGAGATCTCAATGCAGCCGTTCAACGCCTTCAAACCCGACGGCGTGATCCTGTTCTCAGACATCCTCACGCCCCTGCCCGGCATGGGCATTGATTTCGACATCATCGAGAGCAAAGGTCCCCAAATCCAGGACCCGATCCGCTCGATGGCCCAGGTGGAGGCCCTGACCCCCCTGAACCCCGCCGAGACCATGCCCTTCGTTGGTGAGGTGCTGGGTCGCCTGCGCCAAAGCGTGGGTAATGAGGCTGCCGTTCTGGGTTTCGTTGGCGCTCCCTGGACCCTGGCCGCCTATGTCGTTGAAGGCAAGAGCAGCAAGAACTACGCGGTCATCAAGGCCATGGCCTTCCGCGAACCCCAGATCCTGCACAAGCTGCTGGATCACTTCGCCGAGTCCATCGCGAATTACCTGCGCTACCAGATCGACTCCGGTGCCCAAGTGGTGCAGATGTTCGACTCCTGGGCCGGTCAACTCAGCCCCGCGGACTACGACACCTTTGCGGCGCCCTATCAAAAGAAGGTCGTGGACCTGGTCAAGCAGACCCACCCCGATACCCCCTTCATCCTCTACATCTCCGGCAGCGCTGGCGTGATCGAGCGGATGGCCAACACCGGCGTCGACATCGTCTCCCTGGACTGGACCGTGGACATGGCGGAAGCTCTGGCCCGCATGCCTGAGCACATCGGCGTTCAGGGCAACGTGGACCCCGGCCTGCTCTTCGGCAGCCAAGACGCGATCCGCGATCGCATCGATGACTGTGTGCGCAAGGCCCGCGGCCGCAAGCACATCCTCAATCTCGGTCACGGCATCCTCCCGGGCACCCCTGAAGAGAACGGTCAGTTCTTCTTCGAAGCCGGTAAGTCCGTCATGGATCGCCTCGGAGCCGCGGTTTGAGTTCCGCACCTGCACGGATCCTGATCACGGGGGCCAGCGGTTGCGTTGGCCAACACATCGCTGATCTGCTTTACCGGGAAACCGACGCCGAGCTCCTGCTCTGGCTGCGGGATCCAAGCAAGCTGACGGCCGTTCCCGCCGCGGATCCGCGCATCACTCTGTTGGTGGGGGATCTACGGGATGTGGAGCCCCACCGCGCTCAGATCGCGTCAGCGACGCGGATCATCCACACCGCCACGGCCTGGGGGGATCCCGAGCGGGCCCAACAGGTCAACGTGGTGGCGGTCAAGCAGATGCTTGCGGCGACCAATCCCGAGGTGCTCGAGCAGGTGGTGTATTTCTCCACCGCCAGCATCCTCAACAAGGACTTGCAGTTACTGCCGGAGGCCATGCCCTACGGCACCGAGTACATCCAGACCAAGGCCCAATGCCTCGAGCAGCTGGAGCAGCACCCGCTGGCCCAGCGGATCGTTGCGGTCTTCCCCACTCTGGTTTTCGGTGGCCGCGTCGATGGCTCCGGTGTTTTCCCCACCAGCTATCTCACAGCTGGTCTCAAGGAGGGGACTCGCTGGCTCTGGCTCGCGAAATGGCTCCGTGCGGAGGCCAGCTTCCACTTCATCCATGCCGCTGATATCGCCCGGGTCTGCGCCCATCTGGCGACGAGTCCGCATCAACCCAATCCCGAGGTTGGCCAAGGTGCTGTGCGTCGCTTGGTCCTGGGGCAACCCTCAGTGACGGTGAATGAGACCGTGAAACGTCTCTGCCGCTGGCGCCGCGGTTGGTATCCGTCGATTGGCCTGGACCTGCGGGGCTGGCTGATCGAAGGCCTGATCAAGCTGCTGCACATTGAAGTGAACGCCTGGGATCGGTTCTCGATCCGCCAGCGCCACTTTGTTCATGACCCGATCAGCCCTCCGGAACGGTTTGGCTTGGTGAGTCATGCGCCAACGCTGGAGGCGGTTTTTGAGGACGCCGGACTGAAACACCGGGGCTGATCACAACAGGAGGTTTCAAATGTTGCGAACCTCTGCAGCAATCCCGACGAGGACCGCCTTGGCCTCTTAACTTGGCCAGGTTGCACGAGCTCAGATGCGCCGTCTCCTTTCCCTGATTGCCCTTTGCCTGGCGCTGGTGCTGGGTGCTTCCCCCAGCTTCGCCGCTGATGCCGACCACGGCGCCCAGATCTTCTCCGCGAACTGCGCTGCTTGCCACATGGGCGGCGGCAACGTGGTGAACGCCGAGCGCACCCTCAAGAAAGAAGCCCTTGAGTCCTACCTGGCCAACTACAGCGCTGGCCATGAAGAGGCCATCCAATACCAAGTCACCAACGGCAAGAACGCCATGCCCGCCTTCGGCGGCAAGCTGAGCGAAGGTGACATCGCCGACGTCGCTGCCTACGTCGAGTCCCAGAGCCAGAACGGCTGGGCCTGATCCAGTCCTTCCAGACTCTTCGAACCGCCCCTCCGGGGGCGGTTTTTTTGTGCCTGTTTTCTTCCGTTGCATCAGCGCGGCCCGAGCGCGAATCTGATCAATGCGCAGCAATCAAAACCATGGATGAGCGCCCCACTCCTACTCAGGCTCCAAACGATCCGGCGCGTTCTGTCGCTGCCTTTCTGAAACGCTCCAAGCTCGCTGCGATCCCGCCGCTCAGCGGTTCGCTGCCCAGCGGCGATCAACCGGAACGTCGCGCTTCCAGCACCTCTAAATAAAGCGCCTCGTCCACTTCGCGGATGTCGTATTCACTGGGCAGACAACCGTGTTGGTGCCGGTGAACCACCAACCAGCAATTGCGCTCGGGATCGCGGGCGGTGCCATCAAAGGCGAACGACTCCTGGGCCAACCGCTGGACCAAGGCAGAGCGGGATGGGTCTTGAGCAGCTGAATCGACGGTCATCTCCGGTGGTCTTGCGCAGACTGGGGCCAATGGATCCAGCCATGATGGCCACTCGGAGTGCCTTCTCGCTGCTACTGCTCAGCCTGCTGCTCGGGGGATCGACGGGGATGGCACAAACCCGTGAAGCCCTGGCGCCTCCCGAGCTGATCAAAGACGGGAGCACACCCGCCGCGATCGGTCCAAACGCACTGCGGGGAATTGGCGCCCAACGCTGCCCGCTGGTGGTGAATCCAACCCTCACGGCACTGCAACCCCTGCGCATCGCGCCAAGCGAGGTGGCTCAGAAAAATCGCATGGGCTGTTTATCCCCAGCGGATGCGATTTACAGCGCCGATGGCTGCCCGGCGCGGCTCTGCGGCCAGACCAGTGGCGTGCTGCCTCTCCCTGCAGCCCAATAGGGAAACCTTGGCCACACTGAAGAGGACTCTTCTCACTCCACCACCTCGGTCATGGTCAAGTCCCTGGTGAAGACCTCTGCCTTGATGGCTGCCAGCGCGCTCATCAGCAGCCTGCCGGCCCTCGCCCAAGTCGGCGCCGCCAATGTGCGCGCACTGAACGTCGCGCGCAACTGGGCCATCAACAACAACGGCGGCCTGAGCGTCTATCGCCCAGCTGCCTGCATGTTCAACACCGGTGACGGCGGGGGCAGCTGCCTCACGCAAAACAACAGCCAGGGATTCCGCTTCAAGTTCCTCGGCGGGCGGCCCGGTTGGATGGAACAAGGCACAGCCCCGACCACCGAAACCGAGCTGCAGGTCTCCGTCGATGGGCGCCAGGTCACCGAGGTGATCTACAACGGCTCACCCCGCTGAACGGGAAACCGTCCCGAACAGACGGCTCACACGACAGGGGGGTGGAGGACCGAAGCAAACACTTCGGTTCTCCGCTCCTGCTTCCCCCAACAATCGCCATACGGTTTGGTCACCACCCAACTGAGGGAGGACCACCATGCATCCCACCGCCGAGCTCTTCACTGAAAAAGCCTGGGCCGCCATCGTCGCTGCGCAGCAGTTGGCGCAGCAGCGCCGGCAGCAGCAGATGGAAAGCGAGCATCTCTTCACCTCCTTGCTGTCGCAACAGGGGCTGGCCTCGCGGGTGCTGGAGAAGGCCGGAGTGGATGTCGGCACCCTGAGCCAACGGATCGAGGCGTATATCGAAGGGCAACCGTCCTTGAGTACGCCCCCCGAGAACGTCTACCTCGGCAAAGGGCTCAACGCGGTGCTCGATCATGCGAACACGCTCAAAGGGTCCTACGGCGACAGCTACATCGCCATCGAGCATCTCCTGCTGGCCCTGGCGACGGATGATCGCTGCGGCAAACAGCTGCTCTCGCAAGCCGGCACCGATGCCGCCAAGCTCAAAGACGCCGTTCAGGCGATTCGCGGATCCCAAACAGTGACCGATCAGAACCCCGAAGGCACCTACGAGTCCCTGGAGAAGTACGGCCGCGATCTCACCCAGGCGGCCAAGGACGGCAAGCTCGATCCGGTCATCGGCCGCGACGAGGAAATCCGCCGCACGATCCAGATCTTGAGCCGCCGCACCAAGAACAACCCGGTGCTGATCGGCGAACCCGGCGTGGGCAAAACCGCCATCGTCGAAGGCCTGGCCCAACGGATCGTGAACGGCGATGTGCCGCAGGCCCTGCAAAACCGTCAGCTCATTGCCCTGGATATGGGGGCCCTGATCGCCGGCGCCAAGTACCGCGGGGAATTCGAAGAGCGGCTGAAGGCCGTGCTCAAGGAGGTGACCGCCTCCGAGGGGCAGATCGTGCTGTTCATCGATGAGATCCACACGGTGGTGGGGGCCGGTGCCAGCGGCGGTGCCATGGATGCCAGCAACCTGCTCAAACCGATGCTGGCCCGCGGGGAATTGCGCTGCATTGGCGCGACCACCCTGGACGAACACCGTCAGCACATTGAGAAGGATCCAGCCCTGGAGCGCCGCTTCCAGCAGGTCTTTGTCGATCAACCCACCGTCGAGGACACGATCTCGATCCTGCGGGGCTTGAAAGAGCGCTACGAAGTCCACCATGGCGTACGTATCGCCGACAACGCCCTGGTGGCGGCCGCGGTGCTCAGCAGCCGCTACATCGCCGATCGCTTCTTGCCGGACAAGGCCATCGACCTCGTCGATGAATCCGCGGCGCGTCTGAAGATGGAGATCACCTCCAAGCCCGAGCAGATCGATGAGCTCGATCGCCGCATCCTCCAGTTGGAGATGGAGAAGCTGTCGCTTGGCCGTGAATCGGATGCCGCCAGCAAGGACCGGCTCGAGCGATTGGAGAAGGAACTCGCCGACCTCAGCGAGCAGCAGAGTGCCCTCAATGCCCAGTGGCAACAGGAGAAGGGCTCCATCGATGAGTTGAGCGCGATCAAAGAAGAGATCGAGCAGGTGCAACTGCAGATCGAGCAGGCCAAACGCAGCTACGACCTCAACAATGCCGCCGAGCTCGAATACGGCACCCTGACGGGACTGCACCAAAAGCTGGCCGCTAAGGAAGAGGAGCTCAGCGGCGAGGGCGATGAAAAGTCACTACTGCGCGAGGAGGTCACCGAGGACGACATCGCCGAGGTGATCGCCAAGTGGACGGGGATTCCGGTCGCCAAGTTGGTGCAAAGCGAGATGCAAAAACTGCTGCAACTTGAGGAGGAGCTCCACACCCGGGTGATTGGCCAGGAGCAAGCCGTGACCGCGGTTGCCGATGCCATCCAACGCTCCCGCGCCGGCTTGAGCGATCCCAACCGGCCGATTGCCAGCTTCCTCTTCCTCGGCCCCACCGGTGTCGGTAAAACCGAGCTCTCCAAGGCACTGGCTTCCCAGCTCTTTGACAGCGAGGACGCCATGGTGCGCATCGACATGTCCGAGTACATGGAAAAGCACACCGTCAGCCGCTTGATCGGAGCGCCTCCGGGCTATGTCGGCTACGAGGAAGGCGGACAGCTCACCGAAGCCGTGCGTCGCCGGCCCTATGCCGTGATCCTCTTCGACGAGGTGGAGAAGGCGCACCCCGATGTCTTCAACGTGATGCTGCAGATCCTCGATGACGGGCGCGTCACCGATGGACAGGGCCGCACAGTGGACTTCACCAACACGGTGCTGATCCTCACGAGCAACATCGGTAGCCAATCCATCCTTGATCTCGCCGGCGACCCAAGCCGTCACAGCGAGATGGAAACGCGGGTGAATGAGGCCCTACGCGGCCACTTCCGCCCGGAGTTTCTCAACCGTCTAGATGAGTCGATCATCTTCCACAGCCTCAAACAAGAGGAACTGCGGCAGATCGTCGAACTTCAGGTCCAACGGCTCGCCCAACGGCTTGAGGACAAACAGCTGGGGCTCCAAGTGAATGCCGACGCCCTCGATTGGCTCGCCGGAGTCGGCTACGACCCGGTCTATGGTGCCCGCCCGCTCAAACGGGCGATCCAGCGGGAATTGGAAACCCCCATTGCCAAAGGGATTCTGGGCGGGCAGTTCAGCCCCGGTCACGACGTCGCCGTAGACGTCGAGAACGGGCAACTGCGCTTCCAAGAGGTGGACCCCAGCAAGCTGCCGCTGCTGGTTTAGAGGCCCTCGCCGGGTTGGAGTGTGATCCCCATGTTGCGCTCCAACCAATCGGCGAGCACCAGCAGTCCCCACCGCCGTGCCCAGGGCCTCAAATCAACAGCGCGGGAGGCATCCTTTAGATCCAGCTCCGGCAAGGCTGTCGCCTGGGACGGCGTGCGTAGCCACTGGTCGAAGGGAATCACAAAACCACGTTTAGGCGCATCCTGCAAAACAGCCGTCACCTCGGGGAAGGCATCCCGCAACAACTGCTTGCCCGGCGCCAACCGGGCTGAAGCCGCAACCGGCGCCAACGCCTCAAACAAAGAGACATCCACGAGGGGGACCCGTAGCTCAAGGGAACTGGCCATCGAGAGGGCGTCGCTGTCCCGCAGCAACATCCCCCCCATGTAGCTGGAGGTTTCAAGCCAGGCGATCTGATCGGCGAGCTCCGCCCCGACAACGCCGTCCGGGAGCTCCGCAAGGGAGGGAGCGGCAGGTCGTGGAAGCTTCCAGAGCCTGATCAGCCGGGATGCTTCCCGCGCCGAAAAAATCGTGCGCATGCAGCGATGGGCAGCCGCGACACCAGGGGGGCTGGCGAGGTAGTCGGCGAAGCGCTGGAGCTTGGCGCGCTTCAGGGGCTTGATCAGCTGGGATCCAGCCCAGGCCGCCGGGCCCAGACGTTGGCGCAAGGCCAGCAACTTGGGCACGGTCTGAAACAGCGGGTAACCGCCAAAGAGCTCATCCCCCCCCAAGCCACTCATCACCACCTTCAGGCCCACATCTGCAGCTTCCGCCGACACGCAGTAGGTGTTGAAGCCATCGGTGCTGGGTTGATCGAGGGCATCAAAAAAGGCCGGAAGCCGTGACCAGG
>JAAZUZ010000070.1 GCA_018623875.1 Synechococcus sp. HW_metabat.21 | reverse complement strand
GGGGTGAACTGATCGACCCCTTTGGTGAACAGTCGTGCCAGAGGTGGCTGGGGTCCGTGGACGCCAAAACTGCGTTGGAGTTCCTGCAGTTCTTCGGTGCTGAAACTTGTGGGATCTGACTGGTTTCTGCTGTCGATGCGATAGATGACCTCGCTCGGGCCCGGCTTCAAGACGCCCTCGATGAACGGGTAGGCGGCCAAGCTGGCTAGGGCCGACGATGCCGCACCAAACCAAGCCAAGAGGTTGCGGTGACTGCGCTGCCGCCGTTGCTGCTGGCCGTGACGATTAAGGGGACCCAGAACCTGAACGGAACCTCCCTAAACGCTAATCAGGACCGTTTCTTTTGACACCGTCCTGGCGGAATTGATGTGGTTGTCCACACAGTCGCGGACTGGTCTCGCCGCAATTCATCGAAAAGGCCCAAAAGGGTATCCCTGATTGGATTTCACGGATAGGTTCGACGGGCGGTGCGCCCCATTTCGGCCTGATGTCTTCTCACCCCTCTGCTCCCGCTCTGGATCCCGTCAGCCAGTGGCAGAGGTTTTGTCGTCAGATCTGGCACAACTCTGAGCTGGGGTTCTGGCTGGACGTCAGTCGCATGGGCCTTGATGAGCCCACCTTGGCGTCTCTGAAGCCCCGCTTTGATTCGGCATTCCAGGCAATGGCAGCCCTGGAGTCCGGCGCGATCGCCAACGCTGATGAACAGCGGCAGGTCGGTCACTACTGGCTCCGCTCACCCCAGCTCGCTCCTGATCCCGCCAGTGGTGCCCACATTCAGTCCGAAGTGGATCGGATTGAATCCTTTGGCCGTGATGTCCTCAGCGGTGCCATCGGTAACGCCTCCGGTGACGCTTTCACCGATGTTCTGTGGATTGGCATTGGTGGCTCGGGACTCGGCCCCTTGCTGATGATCCGGGCACTCCAGGACCCCGGCTCTGGGTTGCCGTTCCACTTCTTCGACAACGTCGATCCCGATGGGATGCGACGCACCTTGGCCTCCATTGGCTCGCGCCTGAAAACCACCCTGGTGATCGTCGTCAGTAAGTCAGGCGGCACCCCTGAACCCCACATCGGCATGCTGCAGGCCCGCCGGGCCGTTGAAGCTGCGGGTGGCAGCTGGTCACAGCAGGCTGTGGCTGTGACGATGGTCGACAGCAAGCTCGATCGCGAAGCCAACGATGCGGGCTGGCTGGCCCGCTTCGACATGTTCGATTGGGTCGGTGGCCGCACGAGCATTACCAGCGCCGTGGGCTTGCTACCAGGGGTCCTGATTGGATCGGACATCCGCGAGTTCCTGGCCGGTGCTGCCCAGATGGATGCGGTAACGCGCGTCGCTGATTTCGATTCCAACCCGGCGGCCCTCCTTGCTGCAGCTTGGTATTCCGCCTGTGGCGGCAAGGGCCAACGGGACATGGTTGTGTTGCCTTATCGCGACCGCTTGGAGGTGTTCAGCCGCTATCTCCAACAGCTGGTCATGGAGAGCCTTGGCAAGAAACTCGACCGCGATGGTCAAGTCGTCCACCAAGGCATCGCCGTTTACGGCAACAAGGGCTCAACCGATCAACACGCCTACGTTCAGCAACTGCGTGATGGCGTGGACAACTTCTTCGTGACCTTTGTGGAGGTGCTGGAGGACCCCGGCGATATCCCTCCGCTTGAGGGGGAGAACCCTGGAGACTTCCTCGATGGTTTCCTGCAGGGCACCCGCTCGGCCCTGACTGAGGAGGGGCGCTTCAACCTCAGCATCACCATGCAGCGCCTCAATGCCCACAGCCTGGGGGCGTTGATTGCACTCTTTGAGCGGGCCGTGGGCTTCTATGGCGAACTGGTCAATGTGAACGCCTACCACCAACCCGGCGTCGAGGCTGGCAAGAAGGCTGCGGCGGCACTCCTGGATCTCCAGTCCAGGTTGGAGATGGTCATGGCCGACCAACGCGAACACACCTTGGTTGAACTGCAGACCAAGCTGGAGTTGGAGACGGCAGAGCCCCTCTACTGGATCCTGCGCCACCTCTGTGCCAACCGCCGCCACATCTCAGCGCAAGGGGACTGGGGTAACCCCGAGTCCCTGATCTTCATCCACGACTGAGCAGGGCCCTCAGGGCACCAAATTCACCAGCTTTCCTGGAACGACGATGACCCGGCTGGGGGCCTTGCCCTCCAGCCATTTTGCGGCGATCTCACTCTCAAGGGCGAGCTTCTCCAGGGTGGCCTTGTCGGCATCTGCGGGTACCTCGAGGTTTCCGCGCACCTTGCCCTTGATTTGGATCACCAGGGGAACCGTGTCACGAACCAACGCCGAGGCGTCGCTCTGCGGCCAGGACTGGTTGTGAATGCTGGTCTGAGCAAGGCTGTCGTCCGCGCTGCGGCCGCCCAACTTCAGCCAGAGCTCCTCGGCCATGTGAGGAGCAAAAGGAGCCAGCAGGATCAAAAGGGTGCGCAGGGCTTCACAGGCGAAGACATCGGCACTGCCCGCCAGGTGGGTCCCCATCGCATTGCTGAGCTTCATCAGCTCAGAGACCGCCGTGTTGAACTGAACGTCTCCATCGAGGTCCTCGGTTACCTCGTGAATGGCGGTGTGGACGGCGCGCCGTAGCTCCTGGTCGGCTGGTGAGAGCGCTGGACCTGAGGCGAGGTCCTCGGCGACGGCCGCCGCGGAGCCCGCGCCCTCCGCAAGGCTCAGACCCCGTTCCAGGGCAGCATCGGCCAGGCGCCAGATGCGTTGCAGGAAGCGGAACTGGCCTTCCACATCCGCGTCATCCCACTCCAGATCCTTTTCAGGTGGAGCCTTGAAGAGGATGAACATCCGTGCGGTGTCCGCGCCGTACTTGTCGATGACGACGGCGGGATCAACACCGTTGTACTTGGACTTGGACATCTTCTCGAAGAAGGTGTCCAAGGGATCACCGGTGAGGGGGTCCCGGGGATCGGTGGGGTCGGCCACCTCCGAAGGAGGAATGTATTTGCCGGTCTTCGGGTTCTTGTAGGTGATGCCCTGGACCATGCCTTGGGTCAGGAGCCGTTGGAAGGGCTCGTCGAATCCGAGCAGACCTCGGTCCCTCAGGACCTTGGTGAAGAAGCGGGAATAGAGCAGGTGAAGGATCGCGTGTTCGATACCACCGACGTATTGGTCCACCGGTAGCCATTGATCAACGGCCTCCTTGGCAAAGGGCAGCTCGGTGTTCTTGGCGTCGCTGTAGCGCAGGAAATACCAGCTGGAACACATGAAGGTGTCCATGGTGTCGGTCTCCCGGCGGGCCGGTTTGCCGCAGCACGGGCACTCGACGTTGACCCAATGGTCGAGTTGGGCCAGGGGTGAGCCACCTTTGCCGCTGAAGGCAACGTCACGGGGAAGCTCGACGGGCAGCTGTTCGCTTGGAACCGGGACAACACCGCAGCTGTCGCAGTGAATCACCGGGATTGGACAACCCCAGTAGCGCTGTCTGGAGATCAACCAGTCCCTGAGGCGAAACTGCACCTTCTCCCTCGCCCAACCGTCTTCCTCACCGGCCTTCGTGATGGCGGATTTCGCGGCCTCGTTGGTTAAGCCATCGAAACGACCGGAGTGGATCAAGATCCCGGATTCGGTCCAGGCCCCACCCTCAAAGGCGTGTTCATCACTGCCCTCAGGAATGATCACCTGCTTGACCGGCAATTCGTACTGCCGAGCGAAGAGGAAGTCCCGCTGGTCATGGGCGGGCACACCCATCACGGCACCGGTGCCGTACTCGGCCAGGACGTAATCAGCGATCCAAATCGGGAGTAGTTCGCCGTTGGCGGGGTTACGCACCTGGGACCCAATCGGGACGCCGCGCTTGGGTTTGTCCTCTGCTGTGCGCTCCTGCTCGCTCTGGCGGGAGACCAAGTCGCAAAACGCTTCGACTTCTGTCTGGTGGGCCGCGCTGGTCAGGACCGGCACCAAGGGGTGCTCTGGTGCCAGCACGACATAACTCGCCCCAAACAGGGTGTCCGGTCGGGTGGTGAAAACGGTGACCCGTGCATCGGTCTCTTGACCGTTCGCATCGACCACCGGGAACTCGAGCTCAGCACCGGTACTGCGGCCGATCCAGTTGGCCTGCATGGTGCGGACCCGCTCGGGCCAACCCTCCAACTTCGGGAGGTCATCCAACAATTGTTGGGCGTAGTCGGTGATCTTCAGGAACCACTGACGCAGCTTGCGCTTCTCGACCAGGGCGCCGGAACGCCAGGAGCGACCTTCGCTGTCCACCTGCTCGTTGGCGAGCACGGTCTGATCAATGGGGTCCCAATTGACGGTGGCGTCCTTCTGATAGGCCAGGCCGGCCTCGAGGAACTGAAGGAACAACCACTGGGTCCAGCGGTAGTAGTCACCGTGGCAGGTCGCCAGCTCGCGCTCCCAGTCGATCGAAAGCCCAAGTTGATCAAGCTGATCGCGCATGGACGCGATGTTTTGATCCGTCCAAACACCTGGGTCAACACCCCGCTCGATCGCCGCGTTCTCAGCGGGCAAACCAAAGGCGTCCCAGCCCATCGGATGCAGCACCTTTTTGCCGCGTAGGCGTTGAACCCGGGCGACGACATCGGTGATCACGTAGTTCCGAACGTGACCCATGTGCAGGTTCCCCGAGGGGTAGGGGAACATCGAGAGGGCGTAGAAGGCGTCATCGCCTGCTTTGACCTCAGGGGTGCTGTGCAGACCGTTTGCCTTCCAGGCCCGTTGCCAGCCGGCCTCCGTGGCCTGGGGTTGGTAGCGGCTGGACTCGCTCACGGACGGATCGGGAGTGGAGCAGTGATGCTCCCATAGCTGCTGTTAGCCCAAGGAACGCAACAGAACGATGGCGTCCCGGTTGATCAGTACAGCGGCGGCGCCCGGTTCCGGCTCCAAGGCCAAAAAGCACGGGTCGATCCAGAGCGGACGACCGCTCAGGCTGCTGCCATTGCTCAGTTGAAGCGAGACCGGAAGCTCCGCGCGAATCCAGGCCTGGATTTGACGCACCCCGGGCTGGGAGGTGTCGAGGTCCCCTGGCCGCCCATCTCGACTGCTCCCCATAGGATCGGACGCACTGGTGAGCCTGCATCAACAGGCTGTCGCGCGTGTTCCAATTCAGCAAGTACCAAGGGCTTGGTAACGACTTTTTGATGCTCGACGGGCGTCAATCAGGCGAGACCGACTTCCTGTTTGGTTTGACACCGGAGCTGGTGGTTCAGCTCTGCGACCGTCGCTTTGGTGTCGGTGGCGATGGCGTGATCTTGGCGCTGCCGCCCAATGCTGGAGGCGAGTTGCGCATGCGCATCTTTAACGCCGATGGCACCGAGCCCGAGATGTGCGGCAATGGCATCCGCTGTTTGGCGCGCTTCCTAGCCGATTGCGATGGCGATGGCCCTGGCCGCACCTGGCAGGTGGACACCCTGGCGGGACGCATCGTTCCTGAGCTGCTGCCCGACGGCACCATCCGTGTGGATATGGGGGCTCCCTTCCTGGAGCCGAGCGCGATCCCCACAACCCTGGAGGCTGGTGAGGCGGGGCTCCCCGTCGGTGAACTGGAGATTGACGGCGAACGCTTTGCAGTGGCAGCGGTTGGCATGGGGAACCCCCATGTTGTGGTTCCTGTGGATGCCGTTGATGCGATCGACCTCGACCGCTTCGGCAGCCAGCTGGAGGTTCATCCGGCCTTCCCCGCCAAAACGAATGTGCATTTTGTGGAGGTGCTCTCGCCCTCTCACCTGGTGATGCGGGTCTGGGAACGGGGAGCTGGCCCAACCCTTGCCTGCGGTACCGGAGCCTGCGCGACCCTGGTGGCGTGTCATCGCCTCGGCCTCGCGGAGCGGACGGCTCGCTTGGACCTCCCCGGCGGCCCGCTGCAGATCCACTGGGATGCCATCAACGGCAAGGTCTTTATGGATGGCCCTGCGGAGCACGTCTTCGACGGTTCGATTCCATCCCCTGAGGCGGTCGCTGCTGCCCGTCAACAATCCGTTGTCCCTGCGCAGGAGCCACCGCAGGTCGCGGCGACAAGCGACGACGTCATCGATTGCGCGAAGGTTTGCGCCAACGGTTGTATCCGGCCTGAGAATTGCCCAAGCGAAGCGGCTCGGGCCAAGGTGGCCGAACTGCTGAGCAGCACGTCCCTCGATGACCTGGTGACCATCGCGACCAACTCGCTGGAGTCACGCACGCGGGCGCGATTCGAGCGGGACACATGAGTTTGGATCTGCGCCGATACCTCGATTGCGCAGCCACCACGCCGGTGGCTCCAGAGGTTCAGGCGGAGATCCATCGGGTCGAGCGTCAAGCCTGGGCTAACCCTTCGAGCCTGCACAGCTTCGGCCTGGCGGCGGCTGAACAACTGGAGCGCAGCCGGGATCAGATCGCCGGCTTGCTGGGTTGTAGCGGGCAGGTGGTGTTCACCTCCGGTGGTTCCGAGTCCATCCACCTCGCGCTGCTTGGGATCGGCGGCGGCATCACTGATCAACGGGGCGTCCCGCCACGGCTGTTGATCTCCGCCGTTGAACATCCCGCCAGCGAAGCAGCCGCGCAGCAGTTGCAACGCCTGGGCTGGACGGTGGAGCGGATTCCGGTCGATCGCCGGGGGCTGATCGATCTCGGAGCCCTGGGCTCGCTGCTCACGCGGCCAACCCAGCTGGTCTCGTTGATTTGGGGGCAGAGCGAAGTGGGAGCGCTGCAGCCCATTCAGGAGATCGGAGCGTTGTGCCGTTCTGCCGGCGTCTTACTTCACGTGGATGCCGTTCAGGTCGCGGCCCAACGTCCCATTGCCTTCGACGCGCTTCCGATCGATCTGATGAGTGTCGCCAGCCACAAGCTGAGCGGACCCCGTGGCGTCGGGGCCCTGTTGGTCCGTGACGGTGTTCCTCTCCAGCCCATCCAGGCCGGCGGCGGCCAGGAGCGCGGCCTCCGTTCCGGCACGGAGCCGGTGGCGTTGATTGCCGGCTTCGCCGCAGCACTGGAGCGATTGCATGCCCTTCGCTTTCGGGGCGAGCCGGATCCCGTCCAGGGAGTGCGCAACCGTTTGCTGGCGGCCCTGCTTGAAGTGCCGGGTCTGCAACTCACTGGCCCGGATCCCCGGCTGGATCCGGGCCTGCGATTGGCGAATCACATCAGCCTGATCGTGCACAGCTCAGATGGCCGGCCCCTACCCGGTCGCGCCATGGTCCGGGCCTTGGCCCGCTTGGACGTCGCCATCAGCAGTGGGTCGGCTTGCAGCAGCAGTCGCTCCGCGGCGAGTCCAGTGCTGGAAGCGCTCGGGTTCGCGGCGCGGGACTGCGGCAGTGGGATTCGCCTCTCCCTAGGCGACTGGCATACCGACGCGGATCTTCAGGACGTTCCAGAAGCGTTGCGTAGGGCCATGACGGCGGTGGCGGCTGCTTAAGGTCGGCCGAACGACATGGCTTGGATGCTCCCCGCCGACCTGCGACGTGCTGAAGCTGAAGCCGTGGACGCGATATCGGCGGCCTTGGCCAGCCAAGCCAAGGGCTTCTGGACCGCTGAATTCCGTTTCGAAGGCCTCCGCATCCTTCCGGTGGCCTTGCGCCTGTTGGCGGCACTGACGCCGACCCACGGCGACGCCCGCCTGGTCTTCCCCGATGCGGGCGCCGCCGCCTTGGCCAAGCGTGATGCAGCGGAGCAGGCCAGCGGCATCACCGAACTCAGCGGAATTAAGCGGCTGCAGCAGGCCGACGGCGGCAGCGATGGCCTGCTCGTCCTGGTGGCGCCAACCCCTGCGGACTATGAGGATGTCGAGGCGGTCTGCGCCTTGCACCGCGGAAGCGTGGTCCTGCTGAACGGCAAATTGGAAGATGCCGCGGTCGGGATCGGCACCGTGGCCCGTGAGCGGCGTAAAGGATTTCTCGCCAGTTGGCAGTCGGCCTACGCCCTCATCCCGACGGGTGATGGAGCCTTGCGCCGCGCCTTCCCCCAGGACTGGCAGCTCTATCGCTGCGATCCCGATGGCTACCGCTTCGTTCAGGACTTTGAGACGAAGCCGGATGC
>JAAZUZ010000007.1 GCA_018623875.1 Synechococcus sp. HW_metabat.21 | reverse complement strand
GCTACCTGCATGCCACAGCCAGCAGTGCGCTCTTTGGTTTTGTTGACGATCTGGAGCTCTATGCCGACCCCAGTCGTGGCGTCCTTCAGGCCCGTTCGGTGTCGCGCCTGGGCGATTCCGACCTTGGGGTGAACGCACGTCGGCTGCAGGCCCTCGCCGATCAGCTCAAGGATTGAGGCGTTCCTCGAGCCAACCCTGCGCCCGCCGCCAGCGCCGGCGTTGATGCGGGTGGCCGGTGAGCTCCAGGAGCTCCACCTGCTCGAGCTCAATCCGCACCAGTTCAAAGCTCTCGGGTTGCGGGACCTCGTCGCCGAGGACCTCCGGGAAGGAGCCCTCGGGATCGAAGGCGGCCCCTGGTTGGGGCCAGCCCCAGAGGCTGCGGGCGCCGGGATGGAGTTGCTGCCAGTGCTGGGCGCGGGCGCTCTGATCGCTTGCTGTGTCCAGGGTCAGGCGATGGCCCCGGAGCCGGAATTGCGATCGCGCCTTGGGCAGCAGCCAGCAGAGCTCAACCCGGGGTTCGCGAATGAGTTCAGCGCTTTTCTCGCTGCGCCGATCCGTCAGCAGATCCAGCTGGGCCGGGCCGCCCCAGCCACGGAAGACCAGGGTTCGAACCCGCGGCGCTCCATCGCAGCCGAGGGTGGCCAACTGCAGCCAGCGGGCCTGGGGGGAGCGACCCTCCCGCTGGCGGGCGCCGCGCAGTAGGGGCCTCCAGGGGGGCAGGGCTTCCGTCATGCGGCTGGCTCGCAGCGGTAGCGGGCGATCTCCCCGCCGCCGCGTTTGCGCTCTGCGAAGTCCGGATGGTCAGGATCGGCGGCCTGCCACCACCAGTGCCCATCGGTGTAGCTCGGCGCGCCGGCGTTGTTGGTGCGGGGCAGCTGCAGGCTGACGCCGCGCCAGGCGATCACGACAAAGGCTCCGGGGACGGTTCCGCCGGCTGTGTTGGGGATCTCGGTGGCGTCCACGGCCCCTTGGTGCAGCTCCGCCGTCAACGGGTCTCCCTCGCAGACGTAGCGCGCCGCATCGGCGGGCAGGGGTAGCAGCACCAGCAGCAGCGCCAATCCCAGGTTCAGCAACGCGGTCACGGCAGGGGCAGAGCGGTGTTCAGGATGGCGTAATGAGCCTCACCCTCGTCTACGACGGCGGTTGTCCGTTTTGCCGCCACTTCGCCCTGCGCAGCGAGCTGGTTGGCGGGCTCCCCGATTTGGTGATCCGCGATGGCCGGGCTGAGGACGCCCTGCGGGCCCAGTTGAAGCAACGGGGCCTGGACCTGGCCCGGGGTGCCGTCCTGCTCGAGGGGGACCAGGCCTGGCATGGGGCCGAGGCCATCGCCCAACTCTGCGGTCGGCTTCGTCCGAGTGATCCCCTTCTGGCGCTCTTGCGCCGACTCTTTGCCGCACCGCCCCAGGCCAGGCGCTTCTACCCACTGTTGCTTTGGGCCCGTCGCCAAGCCCTGCACTGGCAGGGGCTCCTCGAGGACCCCGATCAATCGGCCATGGTTGATCGCCGCGGGCCCTACGGTCGTTAAACGCCCCACGCCCAGGCATGCAAGACGTCGTCCAGGCCTATTACGGCAAGGAACTCCAGAGCACCGCTGACCTCAAGACCAGTGCCTGCTGCGATGCCGACGCGGTGCCGGATTGGCTGAAGCCCCTGCTCGCTCGTGTCCATCCGGAGGTCAGCAGTCGCTATTACGGCTGTGGCCTGGTTTGCCCCCCGTTGCTGGAGGGCTGCCGCGTGCTCGACCTCGGCAGCGGCAGTGGTCGCGACGTCTATCTGCTCTCCCAGTTGGTGGGGGCCAGCGGCGAGGTGGTCGGTGTGGACATGACCCCAGAGCAGCTCGCGGTGGCTCGGGAGTACCTCCCTTTCCATGCCGAGCAATTTGGTTACGCCAATGTCCGCTTCCTCGAGGGACAGATCGAGCGTCTCGAGCAGCTTGATTTGGAGCCCGGCAGCTTTGACGTCATCGTCAGCAACTGCGTTCTGAATCTCTCCACCGACAAGCCGGCTGTCCTTCGCGGCATTCAGCGGCTGCTGAAGCCCGGCGGTGAGTTCTATTTCTCTGACGTCTACGTCGATCGACGCCTACCGGAGGCGGTGCAAAGCCACCCGGTGCTCTATGGCGAATGTCTCGGCGGGGCGCTCTATTGGAATGACTTCCTGCGGATGGCCCGCGGGGCGGCCTTCACGGATCCGCGCCTGGTGAGCGATCGGCCGCTGGAGATCACCGAGCCCCAACTCGCGTCATTGGTGGGGGAGGCCCGCTTTTATTCGGCGACCTATCGGCTCTTCAACATCCCTGAATTGGAGGACGCCTGCGAAGACCACGGCCAGGCCGTCATCTACCGGGGCTCCATCGATCAGGCGCCGACGCACCTGGCGTTCGACAAGCACCACAGCATCGAAGCCGGCAAGGTCTTCCCGGTTTGCGGCAACACCTATCGGATGCTGCACCAGACCCGTTTCGCCCCCCACTTCCAGTTCATTGGTGACTTCGAGCGTCACTACGGCCTCTTTGAAGGCTGTGGTTCGGCGATTCCCTTTGATCAGGACCGTGCGGCGAGCGGAGCCGCCGCCAGCTGCTGCTGATGGGCGCCGCGCCGGGGCCCTTCAGCGTCAATGACCGCTGCATTGATTGCGGCACCTGCTGGCAATTTGATCCTCTGCACTTTGCCCCCACCGGCTGCTGCGCCGAGGTCATTCGCCAGCCCGAGGGGGCGGCGGAAACGCACAAGGCCCTGTTGGCCCTGCAGGCCTGTCCGGTGGCGGCCATCGTCACGACCGCGGAGCTCCGGCGGCTGACCCCAAGCGATGGCTTTCCGGCTCTGGTCACCCGCCATGCGGCTGGAGACGTCTACTACTGCGGCTGGGCGTCACGGCGGAGTTTCGGGGCCAGCAGCTGGCTCGTGGTTCGGCCCGAAGGCAACGTCCTGATCGATTCGCCCCGTTGGAGTGCCCCCTTGGCTCGGCGCATCGCAGCCTTGGGCGGGCTTGCAGCCCTGGTGTTGACCCATCGCGATGACGTGGCCGACCACCAGCGCTGGGCCAAGGCCTTTGGTTGCAGCCGTTGGATTCACCAGGCCGACGCCGATGCTGCCCCAGATGCCGAGCATCGGGTCCAGGGCGCCGATGCGGTCGCCCTCGATGGGGCGTTGCAGTTGATTCCCTGTCCGGGTCACACGGCCGGGTCGATGGCGGTTCTCTTGGGCGAGCGCCGCTCGGTGCTCTTCAGCGGTGACCACCTCTGGTGGCGCCCCGAGCAAGCGGTTCTGGTGGCTTCGGAGCGTTACTGCTGGTGGGATTTCCAAGAGCAGCTCCGCTCGGTGGAGCGCTTGCAGGAGCTGGATGTGGCCTGGCTGCTTCCCGGCCACGGCCACGCCCACACGTTTGCCCCTGGGGAGTGGCGCGCCGCACTCCAGCAGACCTTGTCCTTTAACCGAAGAAGCCCTTGCTGTTGAGCCAGAGCCCCAAGCCCAGCATTGGCACGAAGACGGCCCCAGCGATCTGAAGTTTGATCCGTGTGGCCGAGGGCTCCGCCTGGACCGGCTTGGCGGCTGCTTTGGCTTTGCTCTTGGCTTTGGCTTTGGCCACGGTCTGGTTGCTGCGTTGCATTGCGCTCCCTTCTACCGGTCCGTGGCTCCTCCCCGGGAATCGATCTCGCCTGTCACCCAATAACGCACCCGCTCGGGATGGCTCTGGAGGTAGGTATCGACTGCGGTTTGGGCTGTTCCTTGATGGGCCTGCAGGAGGACCGCGGCCAGCTCGGCATCAGGGATCCGGAAACGTGTCAGGAAGTCCGTCACCGAAGGGGCGATGGCACTGAGGTCTCGGCGGCCGACGGCGTGGATCCATTCCGTCCCCCCAAAAGCTCGCTTGGGATCCTCCAGAAAGCGCAGCTTGTAGCGGGCGAACATCCAGTGGGGCATCCAGCTGGTGACGATCAGCCAACGCTGCTCACGGATGGCCTGGTCCAGCACGGCAGTCATCGCGCCACTGCTGGAGGCCACCAGGCGCATGTCCCCCAGGCCGTAGTCCTTGAGCGCGACTTGGGAGAGTTGATTGAGTCCTGAGCCCGGATCGATTCCCTGAACCTGGTTGTTGAAGCGCGCGGCGACCGAGGGTTGGCGCAAGTCGGCGATGCTGCTGAGGACTTGGGGGTCGACATAGTCCGGGACGACCCAGCCCAAGCGACCGGAGTACATCGGACCGAGGTCCAGGACCCGATCCCGGACCCGCTTCCAGTAGTCCTGATGGGTCAAGGGCAACCAGGCCATCAACATCAAATCCAGATCGCCTCGGGCCACGGAGGCGTATTGGATGCCGATGTCGGCCAGCACCCGCTCCACGGGCCAATTGAGGTGGGTCTCAATCAGCTGCTTGGCCATCAGGCTGATGACTTCGGCATCCGCCCACGGCGACCAGCCCAGGCGCAAGGGGCGACGTGAGGTTCCCCCTCTCGATGGCTGCGCTGGTGGCCCCGATCCTGTTGGGCTGGGTTCGTCGGGTCCTGGGCGCTGGCTCAACTGGACCATGCTGGCCAGGGACAGTCCGGCGACCCCCAGGCCTGCGGTGAGCGCCGCACGCCGCGTCAACCGTGGTGCGTCACTCATTGGCCTCTCCTCCCATGGCCGGGGGACAGCCCCTGGCTCAGGCGGTCCAGGATCACCGCCAAGATCACAACGGCGATGCCGCCTTCAAAGCCGAGCCCCACATCGAGCTGCTGGATACCCCGCAGCACCACATCACCCAAGCCGCCACCGCCAATCATCGAGGTGATCACCACCATCGAGAGGGCCAACATGATCGTCTGGTTGACACCGCTCATCACGGTCGGCAAGGCGTTCGGGAGTTGCACCATCCAGAGCAGTTGAAGATCCGTGCAGCCAAAGGAGCGGCCCGCCTCCACCAAATCCGCCGGCACCTGGCGAATCCCCAGGTGGGTTAGCCGGACGACCGGAGGCATGGCGAAAATCAAGGTGGCGATGATCGCGGGAACCGCTCCCGTGCTGAAGAGCATCACCGCCGGGATCAGATAGACAAAAGCCGGCATGGTCTGCATGAGGTCCAGCGCAGGGCGTAGGAGTCGCCAAATCCAGAGCTGACGCGTTCCCAGAACACCGAGGGGAAATCCCAGCAGCAGAGCCAAGAAGGAGGAGGCCAGCACCAGGGCCAGGGTGTCCACCATGAGGTCCCACAGCCCAAGGGCCAAGACCAGGTTCAAACCCAGCAGGCTGAAGAGGGCAAAGCCACCACCGACCAGGTGCCATCCCGCAAGGGCAACCCCCACGGCAAACAGCCAGGGTGCCGGCAGGGCCAGGCCCCAGCCCAGTGCGCTCGCCAAGGCCTGAATGCCCTGTTGAACAACGCCAAACAGTCCCTGGCCATGGTTGAGCAACCACTCCACGGCCGCGTCCGCGCTTTGGCCGACGGGGCCGGCTTGTTCAAGGCTTGCGATGAGAGGTGAGAAGGAGCCGCTCATCAGACACCCTCCCGCAGGGTCTCGAGCAGTCGCCGGGGCGTGACAACACCCAGTAGTCGCCTCTGGTGATCAAGAACCGGGGTCGGCCATCGGTTCTGAGCGACGGCGGAGATGGCGTCGTTGACCAGAGATTTCGAATCAAGCGTGCCTGCGGCGTCGGCGTGGATCCACCCGTCCTGGGGGCTCAAGATCCCAAGGAATTGCCCCGATGGGTTCAGCGCAAAACACAGCTGCTGATGGGCACGCTCTGCGGGATCGGCCCCATCGGGCAGCACCAGGGTCTGAGGGCAGGGCTCGAGGATCTGCTCGAGGTTCAGGACGGAACCCCGGTCGACGCCCTTGAAGAAGGCTTGAACCTCAGGGCTGGCTGGAGCCGTGAGGAGCTCCAGGGGAGTCCCGCATTGGAGGACTTGCCCTGATTGCATCAGCGCGATCCGATCGCCAATGCGAATGGCCTCATCGAGGTCATGGGAGATGAAAACCACCGTGCGTCGCTGTTCGGCCTGCAGATCCAGCAGCAGGTCTTGCATGTCCCTGCGGATCAGGGGGTCGAGGGCGGAGAAGGCCTCATCCATCAACAGGATGGGGGGATCGAGCGCCAGGGCCCGGGCCAAGCCCACCCGTTGTTGCATCCCCCCGGAGAGTTGCGCTGGTTTCAGGTGCAGCTGTGCTCCGAGCCCCACGCGCTCCAGTGCCCGTTTGGCCGGCGCCAACCGCTTGGCCTTGGGCAGCCCTGCGACTTCGAGCCCAAAGGCCGCATTGTCGAGAACACTCCGCTGGGGGAAGAGCGCGAAGGATTGGAACACCATGGCCATGGCTCGCCGGCGCAGGCGGTTGAGGTCGCCCTTGGAGAGGTCAGAGAGGTTCTGACCGCGGACGGCGACGGATCCCGAGCTGGGTTGGATCAGCCCATTGATCATCCGCAGCAGGGTCGATTTGCCTGAGCCCGAGAGGCCCATGACCACAAAGATTTCGCCCGGTTCGATCGCCAGGGAGACCTGCTGGACGGCGGCAGTGGACTGGCCTGGGAAGTGTTTGGAGAGGGCGTCGAGCGTGATCGCTGAAGACACGGTTCTCCGACGCGCTTGTTAAACGCTAGCCATGCAGGATTAAGGACGCAGGAACTCAGGTCTTTAGCAAGTTCAAACATTTGCTCGGATGGCCTTTGCTCACTTTGATGTCGGCGACAACAGGACACATCTGTTTTGAACGAGTCCCCGCTTTGCGCTGACAGCTCTGGTACCCATCGATAGGTTGCGGCCATGGCGTACTTCATGGCTTCGTGAAGTGTGTCCGGAGGCCTCTTTTGAGGTGATCCCCCAGCCCTCTTGCTGAGCTCTGAACGGTCTGCGTCTGTCAGTGGCTCCCCCGGTTTGAATGACGACATCCCATCGCACCAAGACCCCGGCGGCCCATCGGCCCAAGTCCGCAGGGGCGAAGGATGAACAGCGTTTCGGTGCGGTCCCTGAATCCGTTCGGGAGACCGACCACTATCAACAGGAGTACATCGAGCAGTTTGCAGATCGTTGGGACCGGCTGATCGATTGGGAGGCCAGAGCCCAAGCTGAAGGTGATTTTTATATCCGCATCCTGCGGGAGCATGGTGCGAAATCCGTGCTCGATGTCGCTACGGGCACAGGGTTTCACTCGATTCGACTCCTCCAGGAGGGGTTCGATGTGGTCAGTGCTGACGGCAGTCCAAACATGTTGGCGCGGGCCTTTCGCAATGCCCGTGACCGGAATCAGCTTTTAAGGACAGCCCAGGCCGATTGGCGCTTTTTGAACCGTGATATCCACGGGACCTTTGATGCGGTGATTTGCCTGGGTAACTCGTTCACCCATCTCTTTCGCGAGAAGGATCGGCGTAAATCCCTGGCTGAGTACTACGCCGTCTTGAAACATAACGGGCTCTTGATTCTTGATCACCGCAACTACGACCGCCTCCTAGAAGGTGGTGCCGCGGTGAAGCAAGGGAAGGGAACGGTGTATTGCGGGGAAGATGTATCGGTAAGTCCTGATTGTGTCGATGAGGGCCTGGCACGCTTTCGCTATGCCTTCAGTGATGGAAGTACCTTCCACCTGAATATGTTCCCGCTTCGCTATGGCTATGTGCGCCGACTGATGCGGGAGGTGGGCTTCCAGAAGATCACCAGCTACGGGGACTATCAGCGCAGCAAGGACGATCCCGATTTCTATGCCCATGTCGCCCATAAGGCCTACGAGCTCGATGGTGATACGACGGTGATCTAGCCATGACTCAGACGCATTTCTCCACAGCAGAGCGCACGGCTTCGGACTACTACGACAGCGCCGATGCCGATCGCTTCTATGAAGAGGTCTGGGGCGGTGAAGACATTCACATCGGCCTCTACAACTCCGAGACCGAAGCCATCGCTCCGGCCAGCCAGCGCACGGTGAATGCCTTGATCACCTTGATCGGCACTCTCCCGCGCGGGGCCACCGTTGTGGATTTGGGTTCGGGATATGGCGGTGCTGCCCGGCGCCTCGCCAGGGAGTTCGGGGCCCATGTTGAGGCGATCAACATCTCGGCCGTTGAAAACGCCCGTCACCGTCAGCTGAACTTGAGCGCCGGATTGCAGGACCAAATCCAGGTGCACGACGCATCCTTCGAGGATGTGCCCTTGCCCTCGGGCTGTGCGGATGTGGTCTGGAGTCAGGACGCGATCCTGCACTCCGGCAACCGTCAGCAGGTCCTTCAAGAGGCGGCGCGGTTGTTGAAGCCTGGCGGGGTGATGGTCCTCACGGATCCAATGGCCGCCGACGGGGTGGAGACCGGTTCCCTGAGCGCGATCCTCGAGCGCATTCATCTGCCCGACATGGGCTCACCGGATCGCTATCGGGTCTGGGCCAGTCAGGCCGGCTTGGTTCGGGAGGTCTGGCAGGACCAAACGTCGATGTTGATTCGTCATTACAGCCGTGTCCGCGAGGAGCTCCTGCGCCGTGAGCAGGAGTTGAAGACCAAGATCAGCCCGGAGTACCTCCAGCGGATGGCCGCTGGTTTGGGCCATTGGATTGATGGGGGACGTCAGGGACGCCTGAGTTGGGGACTGATGCGCTTCCGCAAGCCTCTGCAGGAGGTCTGATGGAGTCCTTCGCCGGTGCGGTCGTGATTTTTGCGGTGGGCGGTGTGGTCACCTTGGCCACCACCGTGATGGTGATTCAGGGCCATCTGCATTGGCGCGGCCGTGATCCCTGGGGGGAGGGCTAGGGGATGGTGATTAGCCCCACGCTTGCCGTTCAGCCCTTCTTGGCCCCCGGCATCGCCTGGGCCCTGGTGGTCATCTTTTCGGTGCTCTGGATCGCCCTTGGGGTGTCCTGGGGCCGGCGCGGCTCCGGTGATGCCGATGACTACATGCTGGCCGGCCGCAACATCGGTTTGGCCCTGAGCACCGCCACCTTGATGGCGTCCTGGGTGA
The DNA here is from genome assembly GCA_018623875.1 of Synechococcus sp. HW_metabat.21. Taxonomy (GTDB): domain Bacteria; phylum Cyanobacteriota; class Cyanobacteriia; order PCC-6307; family Cyanobiaceae; genus Vulcanococcus. The sequence goes on along the minus strand of JAAZUZ010000007.1, from coordinate 16,354 downwards.
CCGGCAACACCACCCTGTTGGCTCCGGAGTTTGGTTATCGGAACGGCCTCTGGGGGATGTTCAGTTACGCCCTGGCCGGTCTGGGTTTGGTTCTGTTCGCGCCATTGGCCCTACGGATCAAAACCCTGATGCCCAAGGGGCGCACCAGCGGTGACTTCATTCGCCTCCGCTATGGCCGCGCGGCCTGGTGGGTCTTCATGGTGATCACCGCGACCTACACCCTGGGCTTCTTGATGACCCAGGCCATGGGAGCCGGGATCCTGCTGGAGGCGCTCTCGGGTTTCGATTACCGCCTGGGGATGGTCGTCGTCATCGGTGTCTCGACGATCTACACCCTCTACGGCGGGATGCGCGCCGTGGTCGGAACCGACTTCATTCAGTCCCTCTTGATCATGGGACTGCTGGTCTTGGTTGCCGTGTTGGCGCTGCGGCAGTTCCCGGTTCCTGAGCTCCATCGCGCGTTGGTGGAGGAGCATCCGGAGCGGCTGAATTTGCTCTTGCCGGCGGGTTTATTGATTGCGTGGAACTCCGCCCTCTTCTCCATGGGCGAGGTCTTCCACAACAACATCTGGTGGTCGCGGGTTTTCTCCAGTCGCGCCTCCGTCGTTTTCAGCTCGTTCGTGCTCGGCGGCTTGGCCTGGATGACGGTGCCCCTGGTGACCGGCTCCATCGGCTTGGTGGCGTTGGCTCAGTCGGTGGACCTGCCCCAGGTGAACATGCTGTTTCCGGTGGTGGCCTCCCAGTTGCTCGGGGCGGGGGGTGCGGCCTTGGTCTTTGTGGTCGTCTTTGCCTCGTTGACCTCAACCTTGGATTCGCTCTTGGCATCGACGGCGGATTTGGTGGCTGAAGACGTGGTCTTCAAGCTGCTGAATCCCAACATGAGTGATGCCCAATTGCGCCAGGCCACGCGCCTGGTGGTGCTGGGGTTGGGGCTGTTGACCCTGCTGCTGTCTTGGCCAAGGCTGGATTCCTTGGCGTCCGTGCTCTTCTTCACGGGTGCCCTGGTGGCCTCCACGATCTGGCCGGTGGCCTACGGCCTGTATTGGCCCAGTGCGAACCGCGGGGCCGCCATCGCCGCGATGGTTTCCGGCAGTGCCGTGGGCTTGGCTGCCTATGTCCTCATCGCGCCCTACTGCGCGGCGTTGCTCTCCGCGGCGGTTTCGGCGGTGGTGATGGCCGTGGGCACCCAGCTGCAGCCCGAGCGCTTCGACTGGCTCACCTTGAAGGAGGGATAGCCCATGGCACGGTTTCGGATGACAACCCGCTGGGCCCTGACCCTTGCCGCGCTTGCCGTTCTGTTGCCCGTGGCTAAGGCAGGCGAAGCGAGCGCGCCACCGCGTTGGTTGGCCGATCTGCCGTTGCTGCAGGTCTTGATCTACGGAAGCGTGGCGGGCCTGGCCCTGTCGGTGCTGATCCTGTTGCTGATTTGGTGGAAAGAGTGGAGGCGCGGTGATGTTTGGTAGCGCTTTCCTCGCACCCTCCGGCTGCAACACAACCTCTATTTGGGTAGCAATTGCTACGCAAAAGGGCCTCGTTTTAAGCGTCTTGAACTTCGAGAAAGTGATGTGGCAGGGTGGATTTTGGATTGAGACTCAGTGCGACCAACTCCGCTGTGCTGCCCTGCGGCAGTGGGCCTGGGTCCCGAAATCGTTATGACGACACTCCCCTCTCCCACGACGAGCGCCGGCGTTGACGCATCCCTGCGGTTTGAGCCGCTGCGCCCGGACGTGTTCGGTGCGGCCTCGCCTCAGGAGTTGTTAGCGGCGATCCAGGAGGACGGTGAAGCGCTGCAAGACCTGGTGGGTCAGCACGTGATCTCGATCCAGCCCTTCCGGCCCGAAACCCTGCTGCAGCTCTTTCGCTTGGCGGCCAAATTCGAGAGCAACCCCGATCGCTATACGGCCCACAACACGCCGCTGAAGGGAAAGATCCTGATCAACGCCTTCTACGAGCCCAGCACCCGCACCCGTCTGTCTTTTGACAGCGCCTGGCACCGGCTCGGGGGCGACTCGATCAACATCACCGACCGCGCCACGACGGGGATCGCGAAGGGGGAGTCCCTAGAGGATGTCGCCCACATGTTTAACAACTACGGCGATTGCATCGTTCTGCGGGACAGCGATTCCCAGGCCATCTATTCGATGACCGACACCCTGCGGATTCCGATCATCAACGCGGGCAACGGGATTGACGAACATCCCACCCAGGCGATGGCCGATCTGTACACCATCCTGAAGTGGCGTCCGGCCTTGGCGGCCCCAGAGGTCCCCGCTGAGCAACGGGCACGCATTGGGGTTGTTGGCATTCCGAGCCGGATGCGCACGGTTCGCTCACTTCTTCGGATCCTGGCCAAATTCCCGCAGATCGTCGAGGAGTTGGTCTTGATCCACGATCCGGCCAAGAACGCCGCTGATGACCTCTTCGACCCCGGGCAACTCGAGGAGTTGGAGCAGGCGGGACTGAAGGTGCGCTGCACGGGCGATCTGCAGGGCGAGATCCCGGGGCTCGATGTCATCTACATCAATGCCATCGCCTGGGTCGGCGATAGCTACGAGGTGCACGGCAATTCCTTCCGCCTGACCCGGGATCTGCCTTACAAGTCTGACGCGATTGTTCTGCATCCGCTCGCTCGGGGCCCGGAGCTGAGCACCTGCCTTGATGACACCCCCCACAACTGGTACTTCAGCCAGGCCCGGGGTGCGGTCTTCCTGCGGATGGCGCTACTCACCTGCATGGTGGACCGCACCAACCGGGTCATGGATGTGATCTGAGGAGGAACGCGCATGTGTGGAATTGGCGGTGTCTTCAGCACCACGGCGGATCAAGCCGTTGATCCCCAGCTTCTGGTCAACATGGCCGCGATCCAGGAGCATCGCGGGCCCGATGGGTTTGGCTATCGCACCGTCGACGGCTCCGGGGTGGGGTTCTGTCACGCCCGCCTCTCGATCATTGACCTCAATGAGACCCGTGCACGCCAACCGTTCTTGAGCGGAGAGCCGGGGTCCGGTGCACGGGTCTTGATGGCCCACAACGGTGAGTTCTATGACTTCCAGCGGATTCGCGCCGACCTGACGGCCCGCGGTGTTCGCTTCAGCAGCAAGAGCGATTCCGAGATCCTGCTGCGCCTCTATCAACAGCAGGGCTTGCAGGCGACCCTGCCGCAATTGCGCGGTGAATTCGCCTTCGCGCTCTATGACGAGGCCAGCGACACGTTGCATCTCGTCCGGGATCGCTTCGGAATCAAGCCCCAGTACTGGACGATCACGCCCCAGGGCTTGGTCTTCGGCTCAGAGCTGAAGGTCTTGTTTGCCCATCCGGCGGTGGAGCGCCGCTTCACCTCGGATGGCCTCTTCCATCAGTTGATGCAAACCATGGTCCCCGGGACCACGGCCTTTGAGGGCATCCATCAGGTGCCGCCTGGCCACGGCATCAGCGTGCGCCGCCGCAACGGGAGCCTCCAGGTCGACACCTGGAAGTACTGGGACATGGACTTCCCCCGCCAGGGCGAGCGGGACAGCGGCAAGAGCGAGGCCGACCACATCGAGGCGATTCGTGCGGCCCTGCTCGAAGCGGTGGAGCTGCGGATGGTCGCCGATGTGCCGGTGGGTTGTTACCTCTCCGGTGGCATCGATAGTTGCTCGATCCTCGGGCTGGCCGCCGCCGTCAGCCAGAGCCCGGTCAAGGCGTTCACCATTGGTTTCGACGACGCCCGCTACGACGAGTCGCCGATCGCCAAGGAGATGGCGGATGCCACGGCGGCCGAGCAGGACGTCATGCGTCTCTCTGGCAAGGAGCTCTACGGCTGGATGGAGCGCACCCTTTGGCACACCGAGCGAACGATCTACAACACCTTGGCGGTGGCGAAATTCCTGATGAGCCGCCACGTCAACCAGGTCAACTACAAGGTGGTGATGACCGGGGAGGGCTCCGATGAGCTCTTCGGTGGCTATCCGGCCTTCCGCCGCGACATGTTCCTGCACGGTCTCCAGGACCTGCCTGAGCAGGAGCGCCAAGCCTGGGAAGACTTGTTGCAGCAGTCCAATGCCCTGGTGCAGGGGGCGATGTTGGCGGCGGATCAAGTGGATGATCCGGACCTCGATGCGGTCGTGGGTTTCACCCCCAGTTGTCTCCAGCCCTGGTTGGCCTGTGCGCCGCTCGTGCCGGCCCTGCTCGCGGATGCCCATCGCGAGGCCCTCTCGGACTATTCCCCGGGCAAGGCCATTGCCAAGACCCTGGATGCGGAACAACTCGAAGGACGCCACGCCCTCGATAAGGCCCAGTACGTCTGGATCAAGACGATGCTGGAGGGCCAAATCCTGACCTGGGGCGGTGACCGGGTGGACATGGCGAACTCCATGGAGGCGCGTCCGGCCTTCTTGGATCACCATCTGGCCGCGGCGGCGGTTCAGGTGCCGCCGGAGTTGCGGATCAAGGGCAAGACGGAGAAGTACGTCCTGCGGGAGGCCATGGCCGGCCTGCTGCCGGAGGTGCTCTACAAGCGCGAGAAATTTGCCTTCATGGCTCCACCGGCCCACACCGAGCCCGAAAAGTGGGAGCAGATGAAGCAGTTGGCGAACGACTACCTCAGCGATGAGGCGATCGAGGCCGCGGGACTCCTCAGCGTCGACGGTGTTCGGGCCCTCTTCGCCCGCCATGACGACCCGGCGACCACCGATGCCGATCGGGTGCAGATGGACGCCATGATCAACCATCTCCTCGGCGTGCAGATGCTGCACCGGATGTTCATCGCCGCGGACGTGCCGGCCCAGGCCCGGGCCAAGGCCGATGCCCTGGGTTGGCATCCCGCTCCGGAAGCTGCTGCCGTTTGCTGATGTTCAGCCCGTAACGGTCACAACCGTTACGGGCGCTCTTGGAGCTCTCCTCGATGGTGGAAGTGCTCTGTTGAACGTGAAGGTCTGCGGTTGGTTCTCTCTGCCCCGGGCATCGCTACCCACAGCACCACTCCACAGCGCCCGCCGACTCCCAATGCAATGCGCCTGCTGGCGTCCTTGGAGGCCATGGCCGAGGTGGGACTGCAGCCCGATGGTTCGATCTGTCGCCGGGGCTTCACGGCGGAAGACCGTCAAGGCCGCGAACGCCTGAGTGAATGGATGATCGATGCCGGCTTGAGCCTGCGCATTGATGCCGCTGGCAATTTGATTGGCCGTCTGGAGGGTTCGGACCCCAGCCTTCCTGCCCTCGTCACCGGCTCGCACCTCGATACGGTCCCAACGGGGGGGCGCTACGACGGCACGCTCGGTGTCTTGGCGGGCCTGGAAGTGGTTCGCGCGCTCCAGGACGCCGCGCTTCAGCTCCGCCACCCCTTTGAGTTGATCGTTTTCGCCGACGAGGAGTCCACGATGGTGGGCTGCAAGGGCATGGCCGGCACCGCTAGCGCTGACCCCAGCGACTACACCACCAGCAACGGTGAGCCCATCGAGCGCAACCTGGCCCGTCTGGGGGGCGATTGGGACCGGCTGGCCAGCGCTGCCCGCGCGGATGATGCGATTGCGGCCTTTATCGAACTGCACGTGGAGCAGGGCGCCGTGCTCGAGGGGCGCGGAGACAGCATTGGTGTTGTTCAGGGCGTTGTTGGCCAACGCCGCTTCACGATCCGTGTGGGCGGTCAGGCGAACCACGCCGGCACCACGCCGATGGACCAGCGTCAGGATGCCCTGGTGGCGGCAGCGCAGGTGGTCTTAGCCGTCCAGGCCCTCGCCCTGGAGCACCCCGGTGATCCCGTGGCCACGGTCGGCAAGTTTGAGGTCTGGCCGAATGCCGCCAACGTCGTCCCTGGCGAGGTGCGGTGCAGTGTCGACCTACGCGATCTCGACCCTGAGGTGTTGTCCGCGTTGACCGCCGAGCTGCAGCTGCGCCTGGTCGCCATCGCGGAGTCGAGCGGCTGCCGCGTCACGATGGAGCCGCAGTTTGCGGTCGACCCCACCCCCGCAGCTCCGGCATTGATGGACGCGATTGAGGCCGCGGCAACGGAGCTGGGTTTTTCCCACAGTCCGTTGCCAAGCCGGGCCAGCCACGATGCCCAGGAACTCGGTCGTCGCTGGCCGATGGGGATGGTCTTTGTCCCCAGCCACCGCGGCTTGAGCCATTCCTCCGCGGAGTACACCAGCCTTGAGCAGTGCGCGGCTGGGACGGCGGTGCTGCTTTCGGCGTTTCTGCGGCTGGACGCGCAGCTCCAGGGATGACCTTCTCGATCCTGGCGCGTGACCCCTCCAACGGTCGCTTCGGCGTGGCCGTGGCCACCTGCCATCTCGCAGTTGGATCGACCGTTCCCCACATCCGCTCTGGTGTCGGTGCTGTGGCGACCCAGGCCCATACGAATCCTTACCTCGGGATCTGTGGTCTGGAGCGGATGGAGCAGAACCGCGATGCCGAGTCGGTCTTAGCGAGCCTGCTGCGGGACGACCCCCAAATCGAGCACCGCCAACTGCACCTGATTGACGCCTGCGGCCGCACGGCGGGTTGGACCGGTGAGGCCTGCGGCCCCTACGCCGGCCACCGCTGTCATCCGGATCTGGCCGTGGCGGGCAATTTCCTGTCGGGTGAGGCGGTGCTGCTGGCGATGGAGGAAGCCTTTCTTTTGAGCGACCCGTCCTGGAAGTTGGGGCGACGGCTGCTCGCGGCCCTGCAAGCCGGTGAGGAGGCCGGCGGCGATCGACGCTCCCCCCATGCCACGTCGGCGGCCCTCCAGGTCAGCGGTGAGGCGGCCTTTCCGCTGCTGGATCTGCGGGTGGACTTTGAAGACTGCGCCGTTGACTCCTTGAACGCGCTCTATGGGCGCAGTCAGCAGCGTTGGGTTCAGCAATGGAGGGACTCCTTTGCTGAACTCCCCAATCCCGCGAGTCGCGCGATGAACCGGACCGTCACCCCGTTGGTGGGGGACGACCCGTCGGTGGCCTAGCCGATGAGGTCGCGAATCACCCGGGCCCAGCCCTCGCCATGGGCGGCGGGGGCTAAGAGGTAGCGCTTCTGCTCCAGGGCGCGGCGGAAGGCGGGGTGCGGGCCATTCGGCCCCGGAACAACGACGGCCACATCGGCCGCCTCAAGCAACGGGATGTCGTTGGGGGAGTCCCCCAGCCCGAGCACCCGTGGCTGCGGGCCGCCGAGCCGTTGCTTCAGCCGTGACAGCGCGCCCCCTTTGCTGACGTCGGGCCCGAGCAGATGCCCCATGCGATTGCCTTGCACCACACCCAGCCCCAGGGAGGCGGCTAGAGCGGGTAGGCGTTCCCGCCCTTCCGCGGATGGGGGAACAAAAGGCACACTCCAGCAGCGCCGCTGGGCTTGGGCGAGGGCTTCACCACCGAGGCCCAAAAGGCGTTGGCCCTCGCTTTCGCTGAGCTCCTCGAGGGGCATGAGCCGTTCACCCAGGAGCGTCTCCAAGGCATCCAGTTGTGGTCTCAAGTGGCTGTGGTGGATGCCGAGGGCCTCTTCCCACTCCTCACCGCGGGCGTCTTCGCCATGGATGGCTCCACCGTTTTCGACGATGAAGGGATCGCGAAGGCCAGCGGCATCCCGAAAGCCCCGCACCTCTTCTGCGGTTTTGCTCGTGCAGGGGATCACGGGAATCTGTTGCTCCTGCAGCCAGCGCAGGGTCGTGCGGGCCGGCTCCCAGCTGTAGCTGTGGTCCAGCAACGTCCCATCCAGGTCGGTGACGATCCACCAGGAGTTGGAGTGAGTCATCGGCTGCTGATCCAATAGACGCCAAAGGGTTCCAGCTCCAGTTGGCGCTCGGTCTTCACCGTTCCAGCTGGATTGAGGTGATCAATCCACTCCGGTGGAGAGGACGCATCCCAGAGCGATGCCAACACGAGTGATTGACGCGTGGCGCTGAAGTTGTGGATAGCCCACAGACGGCCTGCTCCCAGGCCACGCTCGAGGATCACCAAATCGGAGCGTCCACCACTCAGCACCCGCATCGGGGAGTCGGGGTCCAGGGCCGGGAGGTTGGCCCGTTGTTCCATGGCGAACTGCAGCTGGGCAAGGTTGCGGCTAACGGCTTGATCTGGGTCTTGGAGCTGGAGCTCGAGGGCTTTGGCGTTGAACTGCGGTCGGTTCAAGTCCCGGCGATGGCCGCTGGCATGGAAGCGGCTCGTGTCGTTGGGGGCGGCCAGTAGGGCCGGTAAATAAAAGGCAGGAACCCCCGGCAGCGCCAGCTTGAAGCGCTGACTAAGCAGGAAACGCTCCTGCTGCAATCGCCGTGGATCCCGACCTGCATCGGCCATGGCACTCCACCAGCTGATGTTGATCTCGTAGGGGGCCTCTGTTCCATCACTGAGGCGGCGGTGGCTGATCAAGCCGCCCCGTTGTTCACAGCCCGCCAGCAGATGGTGCAGGCGCGGCTGATCCATCAGTCCCTCCAGTGGCCGCAGCCCGACGCCGTCATGGCTGGCGCTGAAGTTCAGCAGGTTGGTCCCTTTGGGTAGATCCGGCCAGCCGATTAGCCAGCGGTTGAGGAGATCGCAGCGCTCGCTCTGGCAGGCCTCGAGCAGCAGCGGGGGCAGGGGAAAGTTGTAGGCCAGGTGTGCTTCCCGACCGGATCGCAGGTAGGAGAGGTTCTCCTCCTCTGGGACGTTCGTCTCCGTCACCACAGCCCCCCCCGGGGCTTGGGCCTCCTGCAGCAGGCGCAGCACTTCGACGATGGCGTGGGCTTGGGGCCGGTGAATGCAGCTGGTGAAAGGTTCCTTCCAGATGTATCCGACGGCGTCCAGCCGCAACCAGCCGACGCCATGGCGGAAGAGGCGTTGCATCAGGCGGTTGAAATGACGCAGCACCTCGGGCTCCTGCCAGTTCAGGTCCACCTGGTCGGGGCCGAAGGTGGTCCAGACCTGCTTGCGGCCGGCCAGGGGGGTGATCAAGGGCGAGCTGCGGGGGCGAACGACCTGCGACCAGCAGGGATCGGGAGTGGCCTGCAGGATGCAGGAGCGTCCGGGCTCGGTGTCTTGGAGGCATTGGTGCACCCAGGGGTGCGAGGCCGAGACGTGGTTCAGCACAAGGTCCGCCATGAGGAGACGTCCGCGGCTTAAGGCCGCGAGGTCGTCCCAATCACCAAAGCGAGGCTCGATCTCCTCGTGGCTGGAGATGGCAAAGCCCCCGTCGCTGCTGGATCGCCAAAAGGGCAGCACGTGGACGATGGAGGAGAGGGCGCGCAGCGGGCCATCTAGCAGTGCTTGGAGCAGGGGAAGGCTGGTGCGATCAGCATCGATGACTGAATCGGCGTAGCAGATCAGCACACAGGTCGTCCTGCACCAGGGCCGCTCCGGCTGGGTGTGCATCTGCGCACCGATTTGCCCGGACTGCAGCAAATGAGACGACAAGCTTTCGATCTCGTTTGAAGACTGCCCGGGGTAAAGACCGCGAAGCAACAGTTCCAGCTGTTTCTGCCGGTTCAACCCAACCACCAGCGCTCCCCTCACACCCCCCAGATATCGAGCAGCTGACGGCTGAGTGTTGTCGCATTGATTACTGCATGGACTTCCAGCAAGGACTGATCACGACCGTCCATGACTACGGCTTCACGGGGGCGGCCCCGCAGTCATTCCACCAGCAGTTGCGTGATCGGCCGACGGCCCTGCTGCTTCCCTGCTTGATGGAGGAGTTCCGCCGTCCGGCATTGCGCCTGATCCGCGAGGTCCTGTCCGAGTTGGACGGACTGCAGTCGCTGGTCATCGCTCTGGCGGCAGATTCCGTAGACGAGGTCTTGGAGGCCGAGGCGTTCTGGGCCGAGATGCCCTTTCCCGTGCACGTGCACTGGACCAACGGCCCGGCGGTGATCGAGCTTCTGCAGTCGGTGAAGTCCCTGGGCCTCGATGTGCTGGGGCCCCCTGGCAAGGGCTGGGCCGTTTGGCAGGGCCTGGGGGTGGCCTGCCGAGAGGCTGAAGTCGTTGGTCTCTTTGACGCCGACATTCGGACCTTTTCGCCGGCCTACCCCCAGCGGATGCTCCAGCCCCTGTTGGATCGCTCGACGGGTGTGGCCTACGTCAAAGCCTTTTACAGCCGGCTGTCCTTAGAAACCCATGCCCTTCAGGGCCGGGCGACCCGTTTGTTTGTTGCCCCCCTGCTGAGCAGCCTGGAGCAGATCCTTGGTCCTTTGCCCTATCTGCGTTATCTCCAGTCATTCCGCTACCCCCTCGCGGGGGAGTTCGCCTTCACGACTGATTTGGCGATGAACCTGCGCATTCCCTGTGATTGGGGTTTGGAGATCGGCCTGCTGTCGGAGGTCTACCGCCATGTCGCGATCAGCCGCATTGCCCAGGTGGATCTGGGGGTGTTTGACCACAAGCACAAGGCCCTTGGTAATGCCCCCGACCAGGGGCTCAAGCGCATGGCCAGCGAAATTTTGCGGACGGTCCTGCGGGGCTTGATGGAGCACGAAGGCTGCAACTTGCTCAGCGAGCAACTCCCCACCCTGGAAGCGCTTTACCGCCGGGTGGGGCAAGACCGGGTCAGACAGTTCGGATTGGATTCCGCCATTAATGGCCTTCCCCATGACCGCCATGGCGAGGAACTGGCTGTTCAGGACTTTGCGCAGTTGCTGCGTCCGGCGATCAAGGATCTGATGGACAGGCCATCGGTGCAGCAGTTGCCCAGCTGGTCTCGGGTGCTCAGCTGTAGCCAGGATCTCCAGCAGGCCCTGGCCGCGGCGGGGCAGAGCCGATCAACGGGACGTAACGCTGACTACGTCACCACTCCATCGGATACGGCTCAATTGGAGGAGCCATTCGTCGCTGCATGACGGGTTCGATTGAGATGTCCTCTGCGTCCACTACGCCCCAGGTCAAGCTCCACTACTGGACCAATGGCGGGGCCCAGAGCGTGGTGGTCCCCCTCGATGAAGAGGTCCAGCGCCACCGCCTGCTGCTCTCGAACGGAGCGGTCCTGCTCAAGCGGGAGTTGCTCGCCGCTTGAGCAAAAAAAAGCCCCGCCGAAGGCAGGGCTTTTCCGGATTCACCTCAAGGGTGTGACCTTGTTTCCACGCCTTGGGGCGAATCCACTCCTCACACGCACCAACCGTCGCCAGCTAACTGGCACAGTGCCAGTTCTTTGTAACCAGTTGTTCAACCGCACAGCTGCTGGGTGTCGACCCCGGTAGAACAACCCGTGGAAACATTCCATTCCAACCTCACACCACGGCGAGCCTCCTCTTCGTAGGGGGCTTTTTTGTGGCTCGAGGCGCCCATAAAAAACCCCGCCTGAGGCGGGGTCGGGTGGTGTGAGGAATGGTGCAACCCATGCAGGTAGACCATGACGCCGGCATGAACCAGTGGAGCGCTGATGGCCGCTGTTCCACCTCGGCGGTACTCCTGCTCTAGCCAGGACCGCGGTGCTTGGCAGCTAGTTGCTCACCACCAAGGTTTCGGCGGAGCTCCGGTGCACGAGCGCCGCCAGGGTCAGCATGTCGGCGCGATGGATCAGGCCGATGCAGCCGCCGGTTCCGCTGTTCCAGTTGCGGCCGGCGCTGGGATCGAGATGGATGCCCAAGACCCTTCGCCCGGTCGTGAAGAGGGGTTCAAGGCCGATCCAGATCGGCCCAAGCTCCTTGGGGTACTCCTTGCCCAGGGGCTCCACCGCGCCAATCGCATAGCGACCAGGCGGCAAGGGGGACTGGCTGCCCATTTGATGGCGGTTGGCTCCTTGGAATTCCGCCCGTCCGCTGACGGCAGCGAAATGGCGCACGGGTTGGCCGGGGATCTCCACCTTCAGGTCCCAGATCGGATCGCCGGTGCGCGGCAGGCGGCGATTGGTTCGCTCAAAGGTCAAGCGGGGGCTGGTGCCCATGGCCAGCTCCTGGGCGGCGGCGGGGAGGACCAGGGCTGCAAGCAGCACGCAACCGCCAAGGAACCGACCGCGACCCATGGGACTCATTGGTGAGATCGGGGAGTCCTAAAAGGATTTTTTTTTCTCTCTTCAGAGAAAAACCAGTTCGGCGGTCGGCTGCAGGGCTGACAGCGGCGACTGTGGTGGACAGGCTGAGTGCAGGTGGTGAACGGTCTTAGCGCTGATGGACTTGAGCCAGGTTTTGAAGCAGTGCAAGCACCTCGCTCAGCCCTATCGGATCCATGACGGCGACGGCTTCCGGCTCAAGCAGATCGACCCTGGTGACACCCAGGATCTCCCCGCCGACAAAAAGGCGGCTCGGGAGGCGCTCGAGCAGGGGGTCGAGCTGCTCTCGGAGCTCCAGCAACGGCTCTATGCCCAGAACAAGTGGGCGGTCCTGCTGGTTTTTCAAGCCATGGATGCCGCGGGGAAAGACGGCACGATCAAGCACGTCATGAGTGGTGTGAACCCCCAGGGATGCCAGGTGTCGTCCTTTAAGGCGCCCTCGGCCTTGGACCTCGATCACGACTACCTCTGGCGGGCAAACCAATGCCTGCCGGAGCGTGGGCGGATCGGCATCTTCAACCGCAGTTATTACGAGGAGACCTTGGTGGTGCGGGTGCACCCGGAACTCTTGGCCAAGCAGTCTCTGCCGCCTGAGCTGGTGGGACCAAAACTTTGGAAACAGCGCTTCGAGGACATCCGCCATTACGAGCGCTACCTGAGCCGCAACGGTGTCGTTGTTTTGAAGTTCTTCTTGCACCTCTCCAAACAGGAGCAAAAACGCCGTTTCCTGGAGCGATTGGAGCGGCCTGAGAAGAACTGGAAGTTCTCAGCGTCGGACATCCGCGAGCGGGGGTTTTGGGATGACTACATGCGGGCCTACGAGGAGATGATTCAAGAGACCGCGACGGCCCACGCCCCTTGGTATGTCGTGCCAGCGGACCACAAGTGGTTCACCCGTTTGGTGGTCGCTGCCGCCGTGATTGAGCGCCTCAATGGGCTTGACCTGCGCTACCCCGAGGTCAGCCCTGAAGACCGGCAGGCCTTGGCCAAGGCCCGCGAGCAATTGCTGGCTGAGTAAGGGGCGTGATTGAGGTAGCGATCCGCTGACAGAGCCGCTGCTGACAAGGGAAGTCGGAGACGATGGTCAGCATCTCCAGCAGGGGTAGACCCGTGTCGCAACGCAACTCCAACGACAAGAGCAGCAAGCAGCGTCCCCTCGGCTGGATTCGTGATCTGATTCCCTCCGGCTTCAAGCAAAAAATCAAGGAGGCGGTCCCGGGGATCGCCCCACCGCCGACCGATGAGATCGAGGTGGTTGAGGACTTCAGTGAGGCCTCGACCCACGTGGTCTTCCTGCCCCGTGACCCCCAGTGGGCCTATTGCTTCTGGTCCATCAGCGCCGCGGACCGCAAGAGCGCCCAGCGTGCTGGGGCTACCCAGCTCTGCATCCGACTGGCCGATGTCACCGGCTTGGCCGGCGAGCAAACCCATACCCAGACCCTTCAGGAGTTGGTGGTTGATGCCAGCTCCAGTGAATGGTTCATGCCCGTTCCCCTGGACGGCCGTGACTACCGGGTCGAGTTGGGCTTCCGGCTGCGTTCCGGCGGCTGGTACTCCTTGGCGTTCTCGGCGGTCGCCCATGTGCCTGGGATGGAGCCCTCCCAGCGCATCGCGGATGCCTTTGTGCCCTTCTCCTTGGAAGCCGGTCCGACGGCTGCGCCCAGCGCGGTCGCCGCTCCCTCCAGCATCGGCGGTGTCCAGCACGAACAGCACTACCAGCGGGCGACACTCCCCACCCGTAGCCGCCGAGTGGGTTCGGAGGTGCTTCATGAGTACGACCTCAACGGTCCTGGCCCCCTGAATGATTCCGGGGTGGGTGTCTGGGCCAGCGGCCGCACCGAATCCGGCATGGGTGCCCTGCGGGAGCGCTCCTTCTGGCTGGTGGCAGACGCTGAATTGATCGTTTATGGAGCGACGGATCCCTCCGCGAGCCTGTTTATTGGTGATGAGCAGGTTCAGCTCGAGCGGGACGGAAGCTTCCGCATCCATGTCCCCTTCCGGGATGGAGAGCAGCTCTATCCCGTTCGCGCGATTGCGGCGGATGGTGAGCAGGAGCGCTCCATCGCGATGGAGTTCGAGCGCCGCACCCCCCACGCTCGGGTCAATACTGCGGAAGAGGCCCAGTCCGAGTGGTTCTAGGCCGCTGGGGGCGCGCGGAGGAGTCGGCCAACCCTTTGCGGGGCCCTGCTTTTCGACAGGTGTCGGATTCTCTCGCTGCACTCCCCGGCGGTGCTAAAAAATTCCAGATCTGATTGCTCCGGAATGGATTACCTCGTGCTTGCCTCCGCCGTTGCTCCCCGAGGCGTCCCCGTGATCCTGCCCGCCATCGGTGGTGCCGGGCTGATTGCTCTGCTGGTCTTCTTCCTCTCTCAAGCGTCAGCCAAGAGCTGAGCGAGGAAGAAGCCGCAACGCTCATTTCTGTGTTGCGGCTTCTTCCTCGGTGAGGCCAACGGGTTCAGTGAAGGTCAGTACGCAGTAGTAGCGCGTATTGCTGTAGCCGATCTCCACGTCGTTGCATCGGCTGTTCGTGACCACGGCCCCCTTGGGTAATTTCGCCATTGCCTTCTGCCAGGCCTGTTGACGGCTCAGGGGCGATTGGGCGGAGACCGATCCTTCTGCCGCAAGTCCCTGGGCTGAGAATCCGAGCAGCGCGGCAGCGGCCATGGCCGTGCTGCAGTTGCGCCAACCGTTCATCGGAGTTCAGCGGCTCTCCCCAGACATAGCTACGGACGACTCCAGTCCGTTGATCCAGCGGCGGCCGGAGGGAACCAGAGACTGCTCCACCTCGAGCCAGGGGAACCCACCTGGACCGCAGTCGATGTCTTCCGCCATCCCGTAGCACAGCCCGTCGTGAACCTCCTCGAGGGCCTGGGGGAAGTTCAGCTTTTTGATTGAGGCATAGACCCGTGCGATCGCGTTGACCTCACCCGGGGTGCTGCTGCCATTGGCGTACCGCTCCCGAAGCGCTTGTGCGGAATGCATGGCTTGGCCGTCCCCTGTCCAGCTCAGGCTGGCAGCGGATGACGGGACTAGCTCGGATTCAGGCCACGACATTCGAAAATCGTTTCCTTCAGGCTGCGGTGATCGCGATCGATCGATCCGTGGCCCTGCATGGAGAGGCTGAGGCGTGACTCCAGACCCAGCAGTGCGGTGTAGCAGCGCAATTCGGTTTCCGCATCCGCGCGGGTCTTGAGTTGATGGGAAAGACCCATCGCGGCGCTGCAGTCCGCGGGGGTGGTGCCGTTGAAGCAGCGAATGGCGGCCTGTTGCAGTCCCGCCAGGGACTGGGCGTGGGCGGCTGGTGCGGCTAGCAGGGCCAGGCTGAGCAGGGGCCAGCGGCAGTTCAACGGGGCAGGGGCCGGTGGGCTGACCATAAAGAAGCCGGTCCCTGTTGGAGCCGGCTCTCGAAATCTTGAATTGTGGTTCGGAGCTGCCGAGGGAGGTCACCTGGGGCCAGGTGTCCAGGTGTGGGGCGGTCGTCTCCAGGGGGCACCTGGGCGGTGCAGGTCGGAGTGTCCAGCTGCGGGGCAGCGGACCCACCCACGGTTTCGAAAGACTGTTGGAGCAGGGACCTTCAGTCAGCTCGCTCCTGGGTTATGGCGGGGTGGAGTGTCGTCCATCAACGCCTCCGAGATCGATGTCATCAGCATCGATCTGCTTTGAAGAAGGCGCAATGGGACTGAATACCCATCTCCCCCTACTGGGCCTCCTCGGTGTGGTCGTGTTGCCAGCGGGTCAAGGTGGCTGGGGAGAACTTGTGTCCGTGCTTGCGGGCAACAGCGGCCACGCAGCTGTTGTTCTCGCCGCACTTGTCGAGCTCACGCTGCATGGTCGCGTTGCCCTTGGCTTTACGCATGAACAGCTCAAGTTGGTGTCTTGACATGGCGATTTCCATGGAAAGAACGCCCCATCGCTAGCGATCGATTGGCGGTCAAGTTCAAGAGTTCAGCTTCTCTTTGCGTTCCCAAGATGTGCTCTTGGTTCTCTTTATTCAGAGGAAAAAATCACCGGCTCAGCCCCATTCGTTAGGGTCATGGGTATGCCCGTTTCTCCCCGTTCGGCCACACTTCTGGGTGGTTGCGTTGCTGCCCTGAGCTTGATCAGCGGAGCTGTATCCGCTGCTGAGCGGGATCCCTATGCCCAGTTCATGGGCCATTACGAGCTGGTCTTGAAGGCTCAGAACTCGGGCGATCTCTACAGCCTCTGCCGCTCCATGCAGGCGATGGATGGACTGTTGATCGAACACTTCGCTGTCTTTGAACAGCGAGACCCCAGCACCGACTGGATGGAGGTGCGTGCCTCCTACAAGCCCGTGCTCGATGAGCAGTGCGGTCAGGTCAGCGCCCCACCCAAGGACGATCCCAAAGCACCGGCGGCTGAGCCGCAGACCTAGGACTTAGTCCTCGGATTGCAGAAAGCGAGGGGCGAAGCGCCAAGCCAGTACAACCGTGGCGAG